>JAFPYK010000121.1 GCA_017412265.1 Lachnospiraceae bacterium | reverse complement strand
TCCGTGTGCCTCCCCTTCTTCGGGGACCTCCGGGGCTCCGACAGGCTTCCGTCCTCCCCGATCCAGATCACCCGCTTCGCGGCCGGCAGCGGATAGACGACCTCCACCTCGTGCTCCGGCAGGAATCTCTTCAGCTTCTCCCGCAGCCGGTCAAAATTGCGCGTCTGCACCTCGACGATGCTCCCGTCCGCCCGGCACACGTCCGCGACCAGCCCCTCGACCGTCACCTCGTGCAGGCCCTCATCCGGCTCCAGGTAGAACTTACAGACCGCATGCAGCGTCTTCTCCGAGAGCTGCCCGATCGACCCTCTCTCCCGCGGCACCTGCGCCGCCCTCGCGCATGCATCCTCCCAGCTCATTTCCTCAAACCTCCGTACCTGCCTCATTCTGACAAACACTATACCAAATGGGTGGATTTCCTTCCAGTGGTTTGCTATAATTGCAAATGAAAAGATTATAATTCCCGTATTCTGCGGGATGAGAAGGAGAGATATCTTATGAACAACTGGATTTATTCACAGTCCACGAAAATCATCTTTGAGACCGGCGCGATGAAGCGCATCGCGGCGATCCTGGAAGAGAACCAGTTAAAGAACGGCGTCCTCGTTGCGGATCCTTTCTTCGCCAGAAGCGGCCTGGCCGACCAGATCGTTGCCAATGCACAGGGCAAGCTGATCGCGGTCTTCTCCGAGGTGGAGCCGAACCCCACCGTCTTCAATGTGAATGCCTGCGCGGACCTTCTCCGCGACGTCAAGGCAGAGTTCGTCCTGGCACTCGGCGGCGGCTCTTCGATGGACTGCGCGAAGGCAGCTTCCACCCTCTGCACCCTGCCCGCCGGATCGACCATCCGCACCTACCACGGAACCGGCGTCGCCCTTCCTGCGACCCACCTTCCGCTGATCTGCGTTCCGACCACGGCCGGCACCGGCAGTGAAGTCACCGGCGTGGCTGTCCTCTCCGACCCCGAGCTCGGCAAGAAGGCTCCGATCGGCTGCCCGAACTTCTACGCTGCCTACGCCCTGATCGACCCGGAGCTCACCGTCTCCGTCCCGGCGAAGGTCACCGCGGCCACCGGCCTGGATGTCCTCTGCCACGCGATCGAGGGCTACTGGAGCACCGGCCATCAGCCGATCTGCGATGCCTGTGCGGTGCACGCCCTGCATCTGGTCTTCGATTACCTGCCCCGCGCGGTTGCGGACGGCCATGACATCGAAGCCAGAGAGAAGATGTGCGAAGCCTCTGTCATCGCCGGACTTGCCTTTAACCTTCCGAAGACCACGTCCTCTCACGCATGCTCCTTCCCGCTGACCACGATGTTCCACATCCCTCACGGAGAGGCCTGCGCGATGACCATCGACTACTTCGCCCGCGTCAACAAGGACGCACAGGGCGGCCGCGTACAGACCCTGGCGAACTACCTCGGCTTCGCGGACGTGGACGCGATGGCGGACCGCATCGCCGAGATGAAGAAGGACTTCGGACTTCGCACCGACTTAAAGGACTTCCACTTAGACGATGAGACCTTCGACAAGCTCGTGGCCGCCAGCCACCACCCGAACATGTTGAATAACCCCGTCGAGATCACCGACGAGATCTTAAGAGACATGTACGGCAAGATGAGATAAACCGGACGTTCCGGGCCGCTGCGGCAATCCGCAGCGGCTTTTTCTAGTTGCCCTCCCTCAGGCATGTTATACTGTAGAAAATCCGTCGGCTTACCGGGAAAGGAAATATGGTATGAAAAAAGTAGTGATTCTGGAGTCCATCGGCATCCCCGCAGAGAAGCTGGAGGCCCTGAAGGCCCCCTTCGCGCAGGAGGCCGAATTCATCTCGTACGATAAGACATTTGACATTGAGGCGCTCAAGGAAGAGACCAGAGATGCAGACGCGGTCATCCTGGCCAACATGCCTCTGCCGGCCGAGGTC
>JAFPYK010000120.1 GCA_017412265.1 Lachnospiraceae bacterium | reverse complement strand
GGGATCTTCTTCGTCGGGGCCTTCAGCACATCGCCGTTCAGAATCGCGTCGATGATGCCGCGGGTGTCCTTGATGGAGATGCGCTTGCCCGTACCGTTCCAGCCGGTGTTCACCAGGTACGCCTTCGCGCCGCTCTTCTTCATGCGCTTCACGAGCTCCTCGCCGTACTTGGTGGGATGCAGCTCCAGGAACGCCTGACCAAAGCAGGCGGAGAAGGTCGGCGTCGGCTCCGTGATGCCGCGCTCCGTACCGGCCAGCTTCGCCGTGAAGCCGGACAGGAAGTAATACTGCGTCTGCTCCGGCGTCAGGATCGAGACGGGGGGCAGCACGCCGAAAGCGTCAGCGGACAGGAAAATGACATTCTTCGCTGCGGGCCCGGAGGAGATCGGGCTCACCTTCAGGACGATCTTTTCGATGTGATTGAGCGGATAGGAGACACGGGTGTTCTCCGTGACGGACTTGTCTGCAAAGTCGATCTTACCGTTCGCGTCCAGCGTAACGTTCTCCAGCAGCGCGTTCTTTTTGATCGCGTTATAGATGTCGGGCTCGGCTTCCTTGCTCAGGTTGATGACCTTGGCATAGCAGCCGCCCTCAAAATTGAAGACGCCATTGTCGTCCCAGCCGTGCTCGTCGTCGCCGATAAGCAGACGCTTGGGGTCCGTGGACAGCGTGGTCTTGCCGGTGCCCGACAGACCGAAGAAGATCGCCGTGTTCTTGCCCTGCATATCCGTGTTGGCGGAGCAGTGCATTGAGGCGATGCCCTTAAGCGGCAGGTAGTAGTTCATCATGGAGAACATACCCTTCTTCATCTCGCCGCCATACCAGGTGTTCAGGATGACCTGCTCACGGCTTGTGATATTGAAGACAACCGCTGTCTCGGAGTTGAGTCCGAGTTCCTTGTAATTCTCTACCTTAGCCTTGGATGCTGTGTATACGATGAAGTCAGGCTCTAAGTTCTCAAGTTCCTCGGCTGAGGGCTTGATGAACATGTTCTCGACGAAGTGAGCCTGCCAAGCAACTTCCATCATGAAGCGGACTGCCATTCTGGTATCCTTGTTGGCTCCGCAGAATGCGTCGACGACGAACAGTCTCTTATTGGAGAGCTCTTCCTGAGCGATCTTCTTGACTGCTTCCCATGTCTCCTGGGATGCCGGATGGTTGTCGTTGGGATATTCGGGTGTGGTCCACCACACTGTGTCTTTGGAGTTCTCATCCATAACGATGAATTTGTCGTTAGGCGAACGGCCGGTGTAGATGCCGGTCATTACGTTGACGGCGTCAAGCTCTGTAAGCTGGCCTTTTTCATAGCCGGTCAGCTCAGGCTTCATTTCTTCTTCGAAGAGCACTTCGTAAGAAGGGTTGTGCAGAATCTCGGTCACACCGTGGATCCCGTACTTGGTGAGGTCAAGTTGTGCCATATTGTATATGCTCCTTCTGTAATAATGGACGATTCTGATACGCTTTTATCCAGGGCAAACTGCGCTGTTCTGGTGACAGATCCGGCAAGAAAGCCCCTTCTCGCGCATAATAATAGTACCGCCTGCAATGGGTAATGTCAAACGCAACAGCGTGTTTGGAAAAGGACATTGAAAAAAGGAGAACTGATACAAAAAAACACGTCCGGAT
>JAFPYK010000119.1 GCA_017412265.1 Lachnospiraceae bacterium | reverse complement strand
CCGCATAGCCCTGAATCAGGGCGATCGGCGTCTTCAGGTCATGCGAGACATTGGACAGGAATTCCGTACGCATCGAATCCATCTGCGTACGCCGCTCGATATCCCGGCGCAGCTCATTGTTCGCGCCCTTAAGTTCCGAGATCGTCTCCTCCAGGCGCTCCGACAGCACATTGATGCTGTGGCCCAGCCGGTCCACCTCGGTGCCGGTATCTCCGGTGTACTTCACGTCGAAGTCCAGGTCCGACATCTTCTCGGCGATCTCCGTCAGCCTGCGCACCGGCTTTGTGACACCCATCGTGATAAAATACGTGATCAGCGCGCTGACGATCATCGCGACGATACCGATCTCGGCAAGCAGCCGGTTGAACACCTTGACGGTCTCCTGCACGCTCTCATAATTGCATCGCACGAGGACCATCGTATCATCATCCAGCGCACCGAAGAGCTCCAGGAACTGCGACTCTGTCCGGCGGTCCAGCACATGATAGATCCCGTAGCTGCTGCCCCGCTCGATCTCCTCCTTATCCTTGTCGGCCGAGGGGCCTTCCTTCCCGTTCTGGTATACATCCTCCGTCGAATATCCCAGATAATCGATCAGATAGCCGCTGACACGCTGGAACAGAAGCTGTCGCTCGCTCCGGGAGATGTTCGGATAGATGCTCACCAGGAAATACGTGGAATTGTTCTGATATACCTGGAAGATATAAGGAGACACGTCCTCGCTGACGGCCAGCTTCTCCAGCTCCAGCGCCGCATTTTCATCCGTATCCAGCCTCTGATAGTTCTGGACGATCTTCTCATAGACACTGCGCACACTGTTCATCTTGGATTTCTGGTAAACACGCTCCGAGAAATATGCATTAAACAGCCAGCATACCAGAAGCGTGCCGAGGATGGCCAGAACCACCATCAGGACATACTGCTGCTGAATGGATTTAAACAGATGTCTCTTCGGCCTGGTTCGCATCGCACGGCCTCCTTTCCTCCGGGTCAGACTTCGAACTTATATCCCATGCCCCAGATCGTTTTGATGTAGTCTCCCTTATCGCCCAGCTTGCTGCGAAGCTTCTTGACATGCGTGTCAATGGTGCGGGCGTCGCCGAAATAATCATAATTCCATACATGATTGAGGATCCTCTCGCGCGAGAGGGCCACTCCCTGGTTCATGACGAAATACGTCAGCAGCTCAAACTCCTTGAAGCTTAAGTCCACCGGCGTCCCGTTGATCGTCACCTGATGCGCGGCTTTGTCGAGCACCAGGTCACCCGCGATCAGGATATCCTCACCCTGCGCGTTGGTCCTGCGAAGGATGGCCTCCACTCTGGCGACCAGGATCTTCGGGCTGAACGGCTTGGATATGTATTCGTCCACACCCAGCTCAAATCCCTGCAGCTCATCCTGCTCGCTGGACCGGGCCGTCAGCATCACGATCGGCACCTTCGAGTAGGCGCGGATCTCGCGGCAGACCTCCCAGCCGTCCATCTCCGGCATCATAACGTCCAGTATCACCAGTGCGATATCCTTGTTCTCGAAGAAGATATCCAGCGCCTTCGCTCCGTTCTCGGCCTCCAGCACCTCATAATCCTTCTTCGCCAGGAAATCCTTCACCAGCTTGCGCATCCTGCTCTCATCATCTACGACCAGGATCTTTAATCTCTCCATATCATTTCTCCATTCCGGAGCCGTTCGGTGAAACACGCCGCACTCGGCGGATTCACGCGATCCCCCTGATTTCTTCTCTTCTCCGTTACCGGAATCTGATTTACTATATCAGATAATTGTGAACAATCTGTTATCATTTACTCTCCCGGATAAACCAGGCCCCACTGCGCCCGCAGTTCATCCATGATCCTGAGGGCGTCCAGCGTATGCTGCCACGTGTGGCGGTCACTCTGCGTCCGTCCCTCGCGGATGCAGCGGCACACCTCTTCTACCTCATATTCATAGCCGTTGACCCGGTGAGGCGCCTCAAACCGCTCCAGCACATGGCCCGCGTGGTCCGTAAGCTCCACCTCCTGCGCTCTCCAGTAGCGGTTCAGGTCGATCCGGGCTTTCGTCCCGACGATCACGGCCCTCTCTTCCATATCCAGCACAATCGCAGAAGAAAGATTCGCGATCGTCCCGCACGGATAAGTCAGAAGCATCGAATTGTACTCGTCCACGCCCCCGGCAACATGTGCGGCAGAAACCATCTTCTCCGGCAGCTCCCCCAGGATATGATTGACAAATGCGATCGGATAGATGCCGACATCCAGAAGCGCCCCTCCGCCCATCGCCGGGTCAAAGAGCCGCTCCTTGGCCCTTCCCGGATCCTCGTAGCAGAACTTCGCGTCAATCGTCAGGATCTCCCCGAGCCGGCCTTCCCGGATCCACGAGCGGATCTTCTCTGTGACGGGCAGGAACTTCGTCCAGAACGCCTCCATCAGGAACACATGATTCCTCTGCGCGGCCGCAAACATCTCCTCCGCCTGCGCCGCATTCAGCGCCATCGGCTTCTCGCAGAGCACGTGCTTGCCCGCATTCATGCACAGAATCGAAGCAGCCATATGCAGCCCATGCGGCACCGCGATATAGACCACGTCCACATCCGGATCCGCCGCGAGCTCCTCATAGGATCCATAAGCACGCTTCACATTCCATTTTTCGGCAAATGCTTCGGCACGCCCCAGGTCCCTGGCTGCCGCGGCCAGAAGGCACGCATCCTCCACGCCGGACAGCGCCTGTGCAAATGTCGCCGCGATTCTTCCGCAGCCCACAATCCCCCAGTTGATCATCTTACTCCTCCACGCCCGCTCATCAGGCCTGATTGTAAAAAGCCGCTGTCCCCACCGGACAGCGGCCTCTTCTTAGTGTGAACGATTATTCAGCTTCCGCCTCAGTTTCCTCGTCATCCACATGGATCACGACTTCTTCCTCATCATCCGGTTCTTCCAGCTCATCGAAATCATCCAGATCATCGTCAAAATCTTCGAGATAATCGGGAGTCAGGAACCGATAGACCAGATAGCAGATTCCGGCCACAATCGCAATACCGGTAATGATCAGGATAATCTTGACCACCGGGGACATTTTTTTCTTCATCCTTTGTACCTCCTCATACAAGATACCGTTCTATTGTAGTTTAGATTATAACATATGACTATCTGGATTTCCACAATTTCCGAAGAAATTATATTTTTCTCAGTTTTGCGAACGAAGCGAGCATCTTCTTCCGCCCGGCTTTGTCAAACTCCACCGTGACCTCGGCGTCCGCTCCCTTTTTCACCAGATCCAGGACGGTTCCTTCGCCGAATTTGATATGGCTGACGCGGTCTCCCGCGGCATAATCGATGGTCTCAGCGGACGGCTTCGCAGGCTTATCGAACATCGTCCCCCGATTCTGGTAAGCTCCCACGCCCTTGGAGATGTAAGGATTGCTGCCGAAGATGCCGCCGTTGCCGCTGCCGAGCTTCCCGCTGTCGCGTCGGAATGCCTTCTGCCCGCTCTCATACTTTCTGGGTCCCGTGCCTCCCTGGTGAATCAGGTGCCTCGGGATCTCCCGGATAAATGACGACGGCTTGTTCATCGTCGTCTCTCCGCGCATCATGCGAAGCTTCGCGCAGCTCATATAGAGCATCTTCTTGGCACGTGTGATTCCCACGTAAGCCAGCCGGCGCTCCTCCTCCATATCCGACTCGTCATCACTCAGGATCGTCCCGTAGCCCGGGAAGATGCCGTCCTCCATGCCGCACAGGAACACGTAAGGGAATTCCAGGCCCTTGGCAGAGTGAAGCGTCATCAGGAGCACGCGGTCGTCCGGATCGCGGACCTCCTTCTCGCCGTCCGCGGCAGAGCCGCCCTCGCCGTTGATCTTGATCTGCTCCAGCAGACCCGACAGCGTGGCCTCCTCATCCTCCGGCACATTTTCGATATAATGCCCGATGATATTCAGGAGCTCGTCGATGTTCTCGATTCTGCCCTTCGACTCCTCGGTTCCTTCTGCCTTCAGTTCATCCAGGTACCCGGTCTTCTCCAGGACATCGTTCATCAGGTCCAGGAGGCTGTAATCCTCCCCGGCCATCTTCTCACGAAAGCCCTCCATCAGCGCGGTAAACCCGTCCAGCTTCGCGCGGCTCCGCCCCACATCCGGGATATACTCCGCGTGCTGAAGCGCCTCATAGAAGCTCATATCGTTGTTCACCGCGAATCCCTGGATCCGGTCAATCGTCGTCAGGCCGATCCCCCGCTTCGGGACGTTGATGATGCGCCGCACCGCGAGGTCGTCCGCCGGGTTGTCCAGAACCGCCAGGTAGGCCAGCAGGTCCTTGATCTCCTTGCGCTCATAGAAATTATGCCCGTTCACGATATGATAAGGGATCGCGCGGATATTGAACTTCTCCTCGAAGACACGCGACTGTGCGTTGGTCCGGTAGAGGATCGCGCAGTCCCGGTAATGCGCTCCTTCCTTCACGAGCTCCGCGATCTTCGCGACCACGCCTGAAGCCTCCTCATACTCATTCTCATACTGAATCAGGCTGATGGCTTCCCCCTTCGGGTTCTTCGTCCAGAGCCGTTTCTTCTTGCGCTCCTTATTGTTCGCGATGACTTCATTCGCCGCGTCCAGGATGGTCTGCGTCGACCGGTAATTCTCCTCCAGGCGGATCGTGCGGCAGCCCGGGTATCTCTCCTCAAACGAGAGGATATTGTGGATATCCGCACCGCGGAACCGGTAGATGGACTGGTCATCGTCGCCGACCACGCAGAGATTGTGCTCGATCTCACCGTCCTCATTGACGTAGTGCGCCAGAAGCCTCACAAGCTCAAACTGCGCCTGGTTGGTGTCCTGGTACTCATCCACCATAATGTAGCGGAAGCGCTGCTGATAGTGCTCCAGTACGTCTTCATTCTCCTGAAAGAGACGGATCGTATAGAGGATCAGGTCGTCAAAATCCATCGCGTTATTCGCGCGAAGCCTCCTCTGGTAGTCCTCGTAGCACTCGCCGGCCCTGGTCCTGCGGTAATCCCCCGCGGCCTCCTCTAAGAAACGCGCCGGCCCGATCATCCGGTCCTTCGCGGACGAGATATAGCTGAGCACCGTCTTCTCATTCATCAGCTTCGGGTCAATCTCATGAAGCTTCAGGATCTCCTTCATCAGGCTCCTCTGGTCATCCGTGTCATAGATGGTGAAATGGCTCTCGAAGCCGAGCCGCTCCGAAAATCTCCGGAGGATCCGCACACAGGTCGAGTGGAAGGTGCTCACCCAGATCCGCTGGGCGTCCGGCCCCGCCATCTGGTCCACTCTCTGCCGCATCTCTCCGGCCGCCTTATTCGTAAATGTAAGCGCAAGTATCTGCCACGGGTTCACACCGAGCTCCAGAAGATGCGCGATCCTGTAAGTGAGCACGCGGGTCTTGCCCGAGCCCGCTCCCGCCAAAATAAGAAGAGGCCCCTGCACATGAAGCACTGCCTCCAGCTGTTCTCGATTCAGTTCCTGTTCCAGATTCATAATTCTTCCTCATTCTGTCAACATCGCATCGGATTTATTCTATCAGATCCGCTCTGAACAGACAAGAAGGGAGTTTTCGTTCGTACCGAAAACTCCCTCTCATAACCTCATCGATAATTAGCTTTTTTCATCAGCTGCTGAAGCCGCTCACATCGCTCTTCTCTCAGCCTTCCTCTGGCCATCAGGGCCTTCTGTGCACTCACCCAGGCGGCCATAGGTTTTCCGTTTCGGCCCAACTCAGCGGCCCCGTGAGGCATTCTCTGGTTCTCCTCCACAAACTGCTCGATCTGCGCGAACTGATCCTCCCAGGCATCATTCCATTCACTCTTGATGTCCCAGATCATTCCGATCTCGTCAAGCCTCCGGATCTCCTCCTCGTTCAGCTGGGTGCCTGCTCTTCCCTTCCTGCGTTCTCTCTGCACGCAGATCCACTGGCCGAGCCGCATCCCGTCCGCGGTCACATAGACCGTCGGGACTCTCAGGTTCCCGTTCTCCCGGTAATAATCCTGTGCGATCTCATACCACTGGTCCCAGTCATGAGTCTTCGTCACGCGCCAGACCATTCCGATCTGATTGAGCCACCGGATCTGCTGCTTCGATAACTGTCCGTCACGGAACCTCTTTCGCTGTTCCCGGATCCAGTTGCCCAGGCAATGGCCGTCCGCGGTGACATATCGGCCGGAAACCTTGAGGTTCCCTCTCTTGCGGTAGTACTCCTTCGCATAGGCGTACCAGGTGTTCCATTCCTCGCGAACCTCCAGTTTCCAGACCATGCCGATCTCATTGAGCCGCCGGATTCTCTCCTCATCCAGCGCCGTATAAAACACCTTGCCGTTGTAAGCGGCCCTCTGCCGCTCGATCCACCTCCCGAGCCGGTAGCCCTCATCGATGTACCCGCGCGGGACCAGAAGGTTCCCGTGCTCCTTCACATACTTCTCCGCCAGCTGGTACCATGCCTCCCACGACATGCCGTGATACCGCTCTCTCTTACACATACACTCTCCACCTCTTGCGCCGAAGAGACATCCGTCTCTCGGTGCCTAAACTTTTGTATATGTACGAGTATAGCCTTTGGTTTATATTTTTTCAAGAGTAAATTCCCTATTTATGAAAAATAAAATCGTTTCCCGTGACACAATCTCCGATTATGTCTCTGTGCTCTTCCGGCAAGGTGTATCCGCAGGCGCAAAAAACCGGATCCCCTCAGGAATCCGGTGATTTGCTAACAATTTATTCCGGCTCGCCGATTCTGGCAAATACCATGTCGTAGCCGTCATTGCCGTAATTGAGCGACCGGTTCACACGGCTGATGGTCGCTGTGGAAGCCCCGGTCTTCTGCGCGATCTCCATATACGTCTTCTTCTGCCGGAGCATCCCCGCCACTTCAAATCTCTGGGCAAGGGAAAGAATCTCGTTGACGGTGCAGACATCCTCAAAAAAGATATAACACTCATCGATGGATTCCAGGCTGTGAATAGCCGCAAAGAGACGGTCCACGGCCGGAGTCTTGATCTTATTGTTCATTCTGTCGATAACCTCCGCTTGTCATGTTGACTGCAGCGCTTCTCTTATATGCTTGTGTAAAGCAATAAAAGTTCACTGTTGTGATATTTTATCACTTCACAACACGAAAGTAAAGACGTTTTTTCTCAATACAGGCCTTAAATTTCTCAACCGAGGTATTCACCACCAGTTCCTCCGGGAAATTCTCCTCCTGCAGAAGCTCCTCCGCGCGCGCAAAATTGGCGATATCGTAGCAGATATGGGCATCACTGTCCAGAACGACCGGCACATCGAGCTCTCTGCACAGGCGGAGAATCTCTCTTAAGTTCTCCCTGGAATTCTTTCTCGACGCCTTCGGGTGCAGCGAAGAACTGTTGATCTCAATCAGTGTAAAGGTGCGCTTCGCCTCCCGCACGATCGCCTCATAGTCACACTCGTACTTGCCGTCATCGATGTGGCCGAGCGTGCAGACATAAGGATTGCATATCGCCCCGAGATAGGCAGAGGTATTCTCCTCCGGAGACATCGGCGTTCTCACCAGCGGATGAAGGCTCGCGATGATATAATCCATCCTCTCCTGCAGCTGCGGCGGGATGCCGAGCGTCCCCTGCGCGTCCAGGATGTCCGCCTCGATTCCCATCATCAGCTCCAGCGAGCCGTACCGGCGCGGGATCACCTTGAAGTTGCGGAAATACACCTCCGTCACACTTCCCTTCAGCTGCGGCCCGTGTTCGGTGATTGCCAGCAGCTCAAGCCCCTTCTCCCTCGCGGTATCGATCATTTCCTTCATCGTGGAATACGCGTGTCCGCTTGCAATCGTGTGTGTATGTGTGTCAAGAACGTAATGAGACATATCCGAACCCCTTCTCTTCCATAGCATCTGCACAACAGGATAATGATAAAATGCCATCTTGTCAATATTGACAACAAACGTCTTCAAACCTATAATCTTACTGGAATTAAGTATTACTGATCTGCCGGAGATTCCCGGTTTTCTCTAAAGGAGGTTCTTATGAGAGTTGCATTAGTTATGGAGTGGAGCACATCCGCCAAGAACGAAATCGTCTACAATACCCTGAAGAAGGTCGCTGCTTCTTACGGACATACCGTTGACAACTACGGTCAGTTCAACATGGAAGCGCCTCGTATGACCTACAACCAGAACGCCATTCTGATCGCCACGATCCTGGCTTCCGGCGCTGCTGATTTTGTTGTCACCGGCTGCGGTACCGGCGAGGGCGCCTGCATTGCCGCCAACGCGATGCCCGGCGTGAACTGCGGTCTCGTCATCGATCCTTCCGACGCTTATCTGTTCACCCAGATCAACAACGGCAACGTTGTCTCCCTTCCTTACGCGAAAGGCTACGGCTGGGGCGGCGAAGTCAATCTGGAGTATGTGTTTGAGAAGCTCTTTGCACAGCCCGGCGGCGGCGGTTATCCGGAGTCCGCGGCGCAGTCCGAGAAGACCAACTACGGTATCCTTCAGGAGTTAAAGAAGGTTGCTCATCACGACATCCGCTACATCCTTGAGAATGCGGATCATGACCTCGTGAAGATGGCTTTCTGGGGCCCTGACACCATGAAGTTCCTGCGCGCGAACGCGAAGGATCAGGATCTGATCGATTTCGTCGAGAAAGTGATCGCCGACTGATCATAAGCCTTACAATTGCAAGTGCCGGAGGATGGCTATCATCCTCCGGCACTTTTCATTTCATTTCATTCTCTCCGCTCCCGCGCCTGCATCCTCTGTGTCAGGCCTTCTGCGGTCCGATATACTGCAGGCAGAGCATCGTCACATCGTCAAACGGCTCGGCCCCTTTCGCAAATTCCTTCACCGCCTGATGCATGTCAAGAAGCATCTCCTCCGGCTTGCGCCCCGGCGCCTCGTTCAGCCGCTCCGTCACACCCTCGATTGCGAACATCCGGTCTTCTGCATCCTTTGCCTCCGGAAGTCCGTCTGTGTACAGGAAGATGGCGGATCCGGGCTCCAGCTGGATCTCATAATCGTGATATTTCACATCCGGCATACCGCCGACCACGAATCCGTGCCGGTCCCGGAAGACCTCGAACCTCTTCCCGGCACTGCTTCGGATCAGCGGATACTCATGCCCGGCGTTGGCCGCGGTGAGCCGTCCGGTCGAGATCTCCAGGATCCCGATCCACGCGGTGACGAACATATCCTCCCGGTTGGCGGAACAGATGGACGAATTGGTTTCCTCCAGGATCTGCGCCGGCGACTTGCCCATCTTT
>JAFPYK010000015.1 GCA_017412265.1 Lachnospiraceae bacterium | reverse complement strand
GCAACAACAGCTACATCGCCATGTGCCACAAATGCTATCAAACCTACATCACAGAACACAGAAAGGTGGAATTGATCCATGGACCTGAAAGAAATCCTCAGTAAAGTCGACCACACCCTGCTTGCCCAGACCGCGACCTGGGACCAGATCCGCCAGATCCTCGACGACGCCATCCGCTATCAGACCGCCTCGGCCTGCATCCCCGCGTCCTATGTGAAGCAGGCGAAGGAGTATGTCGCGGAGAGCCTGAAGATCTGTACGGTGATCGGCTTCCCGAACGGCTATTCTACAACGGCGGTGAAATGCTTCGAGGCTGCCGACGCAGTGGCCAACGGCGCCGATGAGATTGATATGGTTATCAATATCGGCTGGCTTAAGGACAAGAGATATGATGACATTCTCAACGAGATCAATGCGATCAAGGATTCCTGCTCCGGCAGACTGCTGAAGGTGATCGTGGAGACCTGCCTGCTGACAGAAGAAGAGAAGATCAAGATGTGCGAGATCGTATCTGCATCCAAGGCGGATTACATCAAGACCTCGACCGGCTTCTCCACCGGCGGCGCAACCAAGGAAGATGTCGCCCTGTTCGCGGCACATGTCACCGGTGATACGAAGATCAAGGCAGCCGGCGGCATCGCTTCCCTGGAAGACGCGCAGGACTTCCTGGATCTCGGCGCATCCCGTCTCGGCACGAGCCGCGTCGTGAAGATCGTCAAGTCCGAGGGAGCGTTCCGCCCTCCGGTCGACAGCAACGTATATTAATTTCAGTGTATTATAACGGACATTACAGGAGGTGATTTGATGTCTAAACCTTATCCGACTCCGCATATCAAGGCGGTTCCGGAGGATTTCGCCCGCACCGTTCTGATGCCGGGTGACCCGCTCCGCGCGAAATTCATTGCAGAGACGTTTCTTGACAATCCGGTTCTCGTGAACAACGTTCGTGGCGTCAACGGCTATACCGGCACATTTGAAGGCGCCAGAGTATCGGTTATGGCGAGCGGTATGGGTATGCCTTCCATCGGCATCTATTCCTATGAGCTCTACAACTTCTTCGGGGTAGAGAACATCATCCGTATCGGCTCCGCGGGAGCTCTGGATCCGGCCATTCACATCCGTGAGGTGGTCTTCGGCATGGGTGCCTGCACCAACTCGAACTTCGCGAACCAGTTCCATCTTCCGGGCACATATGCCCCGATCTGCAGCTACGATCTGTTAAAGACTGCAGTCGAGCAGGCCAAGGAACTCGGCGTGACCTATCATGTCGGCAACCTCTTATCTTCGGATCCGTTCTACGGAGATGATTCCGGGCTTCCGGATGCGTTAAACGGCAATCTCTGCTGGGCGAAGATGGGTGTCATGGCCGTTGAGATGGAGGCAGCCGCACTGTATATGAACGCTGCGAGAGCGAACAAGCCGGGTGCCCCGAGAAGAGCGCTTGCGCTGTGCACGATTTCGGATCATATCATTACCGGTGAAGTGACGACCGCAGAAGAGCGGCAGAACACCTTTACCGATATGATGAAGATCGCTCTTCGCACGGCAAAGGAGTTTGACCATGAGTAAAAAGAGAGGATTTATCATCGTGCTGGATTCCTGCGGTAT
>JAFPYK010000118.1 GCA_017412265.1 Lachnospiraceae bacterium | reverse complement strand
CCAGACCTTCTACCTGCAGTTTGCAGGTCTGGCCGAAGCCCTCCGCGAGGAAGGAGGCGTCTTCCGTTTCCTTGCGGCCTCAGCCTCCGAAGACGAGCAGACCCGCTGCCGCAAGGAGATCCTCTCCCACTGGACCCCCGGCCCGGCGGCCCCCGATTCCTACATCGGGACCCCGGTCCGCGCCAAAGCCCTGATGCTCCTGCCCGGCCCCGCCTCGCTGCGCCTGCGCACCGCCCTCGGCCAGGCCATCTCCGGTGTCTCCCTGCGCCTCCTCGGACCCATGGATGACCTCGCGGCCTCGCGTTGCTGGGACGACCCCTTCTGCGGCCTGCGCACGATGGCAGAGAGTACGGCCCGCATGCTTGTCCTCGACCCATTTGTCCAGGATGAGACCGTGATGGGCATCCGCTGCCGCGAGCCAATCGTCCCTCTCCTGCCCGCCACCCATCCGGTGAAGGAAGGCGGGCGCCGCATCACGATCGGGCAGGCGCTTGACAGCTCGGGCCTCACCCGCCCGATCACCCTCGGCGAAGAAGACCTGAAGCGCCACTGGCAGATCATCGGCCAGACCGGCTGCGGCAAATCCACGCTCCTTGCGACATCAATCCTGAGCGCTATCGAGCAGGGCTACGGCCTGACCTTCTTCGACCCCCACGGGAGCACGATCGACCTTCTGCTGCGGAGCATTCCCGCTGAGCAGGCGGCCCGCGTGCACGTCATCCGCCTCGGCGACGAGGACCACCCGGTCCCTCTCAACGTCTTCCGCAGCGACAACCCCGCAGACGAGGAGCGCACCATCAGCGACTTAAACCTCCTCTTTACGGACATGTTCGATCCGAAGCGCGAAGGCTTCGTCGGCCCCCGCTGGGAGCGCTGGTTCTCCACCTTCGCCTCCGTCGCCATCGCGATCTTCGGCAGACGCGCCTCCTTCGAGGCCATCACCCTCCTCTCGCAGGGCCGTAAGAACATGCGCAAGGCCTTCGAGCGAATCGAGCACGACTACCCGGCCCTGGCCGCGACCCTTGAGGAAGAATTCGGCAAGGTCTCCGACTCCGATTTCAACAACCTCATCGGCTGGGCCTTATGCAAAATGCAGCGGCTCACCTCCGTGCCGCAGCTTCGCAGCACGCTGGGCGCCGGGGCCAATGCCCTGGACTTCCCCTCCCTTCTGGAGAGCGACTCGGTCACCCTCATCGATCTTGCCTCCCCGGTGATCGGCACCCTCGCGGCCCGCACCATCGGCACCCTGCTGCTCATGCAGCTGTGGAACGCGGTCCTCACGCGCAGAAAGCGTGACCGCACCCACCTGGTATTTCTCGATGAGGCCCACCTCTTCCAGACCTCGCCCCTTCCTCAGATGCTCGCCGAGAGTCGCAAGTTCTCTTTAGGCATCATCATGGCCCATCAGCATTGCGGCCAGCTCACCCAGGAAGTCTTAGACGCCCTGGAAGCCAACAGCGCCTCCTTCTCCGCCTTCCGCCTCTCCGCAAGAGACGCTTATCGGGCCGCGGAGCGCTTCGGCGTCGCCGGCATGCAGCACAAGCTCTCCGCGATGAACGCCTTCGAGGCCATCACCACCGTAAGCGACGGCGGCCTGCAGACCGAGCCCTTCACCCTTCAGGTCTTCCCGGTACCCGAGGCCGAACACGCCGAAGAGACCGCGCGCCTCATCGAAGAGCGAAGCCGGCGCGCCCTGGTCGAGCCCTTCCGCTCCTGCCGCCCTCTCACCAGAGACGAGATGATGGACATCCTCGACGGCCGGAAGCTCGCGGAACTGCCCGATTACAGTCTGGCGCTCCGCCCCGGTTCGCCGGACGATATGTCCTCCGGCCCCACCTGGCTGGTCAAATGGAACGAGCGCCACAAGCCCGAGCCGGAGGACCTTGCCGCCCACAGGCGCACCAGAAAACGCAAAGCCGGCTGACGGCTTCACCCGCCGCAGGGCCCTCCCCTGCGGCTTTCCACCCTCACATTTCACAACCGTCGGGCCTGTGCCCGGAAAGGAATCCTTATGAACCTTAACAGAGAATGGCTGGCAGATGCCGGCGTTTACTTTGAACAGCCTGCCGACGAGCAGGCCTTCCTGCACCTGATGCAGGAACAGTACGAACTGCGCGTCGGCGAGTCGATGTGCCAGGAACTGAGTCCCGAGCAAGAGGACGAATTTGAGCGCATGATCGACGACAAGGAAGACGATGTCGCGATCGCTGCCTGGCTGAACCGAAACTGCCCGGATTACCGGGACCTGATCACGCAGGCGGGCGAGAGCCTGCAGGAGGAGCTCCGCAGCCACCGCGCCGAGATCGGAGACTCCCTCTGGCCGGAGTCGGCCCTCAACGAGACCCTCGAATCCTTCGGCCTGCCGGCCGTCGACGCCTGCATCCTCCGCGAGGAAGGTATCCGCACCGTCGGAGAGCTCCTCGTCACACCGATGAGCCGCCTCGGCGGCATCGCCCGCAGGCGCCCCATTCACATGGACATCATCCTCCCCATGATGCGCCCCTTCCGACTGGAGCGCGTACGCACCGTGGCCCGCCTGCTCGCAGAGATCACCCGTTACGAGGAGGTCCGCCGCGACTACAGCGAGCTGGAGGAGGCGAAGTCCCTCGTGGACAGCCTGCTGGAGAAAGGCACCCCGGTCCGCCACGAACGCTACGGGCCCGGCAAGGTCGTCAGCCAGTACGACGGCCGCCTCACGATCCGCTTCCGCTCCGGGACCAGCAAGTATTTCTCCCTGCACTACAAATCCTCCGTCGATAATCTCGAGTTTGACTCGCCGGAGACGAATGAGGCCGTACGCAGATACTGCCAGGTCTCCGTCGGCCGGCACGCGAAGGCGAGCGCCTGGTACGACGTCAAGGATCGCATGGGCAGCTATCTGCCCTTCCTGGAGAAATCACCCGACAGCCCGTAAGAGGCGGCGGGCCCCGGCCGGAGATCCTCTACACACGTAAAAACCCCTGGGGCATCCTCCGCAAGGAAGGCGCCCCGAGGGCTGTTCTTCCGATCGTCCCCTTCCGGGAGATCCGAACCGTACCGTCATCCGCAGATACAGAAACGCCCTGTCATCCCGGGTCTCCCCGGAAGGACAGGGCGCAATGTAACACGATCACCGTCTGCATGCAGGAGCCCTCCCGGGGCTCCTAAAAAATTGGCAACGCAATAATCGGTTTATTCCATATCCGACTCAATCTGCGCGATTCTGCGCACATGCCGCTCCGCCCCGGAAAACTCCGTATGCAGGAACGTATCCACGATCTTGATCGCCAGGCCGGGACCCACCACGCGCGCACCAAACGCCACGATATTCGCGTCATTGTGCTCTCTGGTCGCCTGCGCCGAGAAGCAGTCGCTGCAGAGCGCGGCCCGGATGCCCTTGAACTTGTTCGCCGTGATCGAGATGCCGATGCCCGTGCCGCAGATCAGGATGCCGCGGTCGCACTCGCCCGCCAGGATCGCCTTCGCCACCCGCTTCGCATAGATCGCATAATCCGTCGCCTCCGGGCTGTCCGTTCCGAAGTCCACATACTCAATACCCTTGCTCTCCAGCCATGCCTTAATCTCCTGCATCAGGCCATAGCCGCCGTGATCACATCCAAGCGCAACTTTCATCTCATTCATCCTTTCTTATTCTTCCCTGCTCTCTGTGAGCCGGTAAATGATCTTCTTAATCAGGCGCACCAGTTCCATGTAGCACTCCTGGTAGGCCACCAGACTCTGCCCGTACGGAGTCCAGACATTGCCCATCTCGCTGACATAAGCCTTCATCGTCTGTACCCGCTCGCGGATTCCGTAATCCTCGACCAGCTGGTTCTTCTGCCGCTCATCCATCGTCAGGATCAGTGTGTCCTCCGTCACCTCCGCCGGGTCGAAAGGTACACTCCGCTCCTTCTCGCACGGCGTCTCATGGTTGGCCAGGATCAGGAGCGCCTTCGGGTTGATCGGCTCCGGGAACAGAACCACCGTGCCCCGGGAACACACCTCCACCTCGCCGGTCGTATCCATCCTCTTATAGATGGCCTCCGCCATCGGCCCGCGCGAAGAATCATTTCCCGAGACGAATATCAGTTTCTTGATCCGTCCCATGGTCACACCTTCTCTCCGCCGGCCGTGATCACCTGGTGCCCGGCCGCCTTCAGAAGCCGGTTCATGATCGCCCGTCCCAGGCCCTGCTCCCCGAATCCCTCGGAGTAAATGAGCTGGGCCTCCAGGTCGTCGAACTCGCGCAGGATCGCGAACAGCCCGTGAGCCACGCTCTCCTCATCCGCCCGGGAGCCGATCACGCGCACCATGCCCGCAGGATAGCGGCCCGCGGTCTCCTCCGTCGCGATAATGCCGACCCGTTTCCCGGCCTTCACGCCTTCCTCCGCCAGCCGGCAGATCTCGCGGATAACCGCCTCTTCCTCGCCTTCCACCACGGTCAGGCTTCCCTTCGGCGCATAGTGCCGGTACTTCATGCCCGGCGCCTTCGGCACAAAATGCCGGTCCACATTCTCCTCCAGGATCGCCCGGTCGATCTCCACTCTCCCGACGACGCGCTGCATCATCTCCTGAGTGACATACCCCGGCCGCAGGATCGTCGGCACCTCCCCGGTCACGTCCACCACCGTGGACTCCAGGCCGATGTTAACCTCCCCGCCGTCCAGGATCATATCGATCCGGCCGTCCAGGTCATCCTTCACATGAGAAGCCCTCGTCGGGCTCGGTCTCCCCGACGCGTTGGCGCTCGGGGCCGCCAGGAACCGCCCGGACACCCGGATCAGATCCCTCGCCAGCGGGTGCGAAGGCATCCGCACCGCCACCGTATCCAGCCCGCCCGTCGTCCCGTAGGGCACCGCGGGCTTCTTCGGAAATACCATCGTCAGCGGTCCCGGCCAGAACGCCCCGGCCAGCTTCCTCGCACACTCCGGCACTTCCTCCGCCAGCGCCTCCAGGTCCTCCATCTTCGTGATATGCACGATCAGAGGATTGTCGGAAGGCCTTCCCTTCGCGGCATAAATCTTCCTCGCCGCCTCCTCCTGCAGCGCGTCCGCGCCCAGCCCGTAGACCGTCTCGGTGGGAAATGCCACCAGTCCGCCCTCACAGATGATGCGCCCCGCCTCCGCAAGGTCCGCTTCCGTATAATGATTCAGGTCAATGACCTGATATTTCGTCTTCAATCGTTCTTCCCTTCTGTCTAATCAGCACAAACCGGGCAGGTTACCCCTGCCCGGCCATGAATTACCTTAATCCTTAATCCGAACCATAAGGCCCCCGTTGATCCGGGAAGCCGCCATGAACACCTGCAGGATTCTCTTGCAATACGCACCCGCCTGGCTTCGGTGAATGATCTTGACCTCCGCCTCATCCATCTCCGTGAGACAGTCATACAGAGCATCCAGATTTCTCCCGTAATACTCCGGGAGCTGCAGCTGCTCCTGCAGATAGGCATGCGCCTTCTCACGGTCTCTCATATACTTGGTATCCAGCTGAACCTGCATCTTCATTCCTCCCCGTAAAGCAATGTAAATGTCTCATAGTGATCTTCCGTATAATAGATCAGGCCGTCATTGGAATAGATAATCCGCTTCGCTCCCCGGTAGCCTCCGTTCGTATCAATGTCGCACTCATAATAGCTGCGGCCCTTCTTCTCCGGAAGCTGTCCCTCGAAGTTGCCGAAATAATCTCCTCCGATGCTCTTGCCCGGGGCCACCTTGCCCAGGTTGCCCTCAGAATTCACCCATCCCAGCTTCTTCGCCTGGTTCTTGGTGATATAGTTCGAAGGCAGATGCCCGAAACGGTGCAGGTAGGCAGCGACCTCCTCCGCGGACGTATACTCTCCGTCCTCACGGACGTCGGCCTCCTCCGAAGTCTCCTCCTGTGCAGGCGTCTCGGTCTCCGAGGCCGGCTCTGTCTTCTGCTCCTCCCCGGTGGTACTCTCCCCCTTCGTCGTCGACTCTGTGGTAAGCACCTCTTTCGTCGTCGACTCGGTGGTAAGCACCTCGCTCGTCATCTGCGGCTGAGTCGTTACCTGCTCACTCTGCTGCCGGCCCCCGCCCAGCCGTGAGACCAGGAAGAAGATCAACAGCACACCGAGATACAAGAGCATTTTGCGGTTGCGATTCATCATTTACTCCTCATCTGCGTCATCTGCGATGCCTTCAGTTCACATACTTCTGGATCACATTCCAGACATCCGCCCGCTCATAGACCAGGCGCCACTCGGCGACGCCCGCCAGCTTGTTCTCAAAAATCACCTTCAGCTTGGCCTCGATGGACTCCTCATCCTCCAGCCAGATCTGGCAGAATCCCTTGCTGTTCTCAAACTGCGCGTAATTCTGCCCGGTCGTCTCATCCCAGGCCGCCGTGACATTATTGTCCTTGAGCATATTTGCTGCGGAATTCATGCCGTAGACCTCGGAATTGAGCGTCTCGATCCCGTTGTCATCCTCCGACGTGATCCACAGCCTCGTATAGAACGGAATGCCCATGATGATCTTCTCCGCAGGCACCATCGCCAGCGTGTTGGCCACCGCGTCCTTGACGTAAGGCAGGGACGATACCGAGCCGGCCGTCTCCGAAGAACGGTTGTGCTCGTCATAAGCCATGATCACGACATAGTCGCAGACCTTGCCCTGCTCCTCGTAATCAAAATACTGCGAGTAGGCCGTCGGCACATAATTGTCCACCGACAGGATCACACCGTTGTTGCGGCACTTGATCGAAAGCTCCCTCAGGAACTGCACATAATGCACGCCCGTCTCCAGCGAAATCTTCTCAAAATCGATATTGATGCCGTCCAGGTTGTACTTGAGCGCCGCGGAGATAAGCTCATTCTCCAGCTGCTCCCGGTAAGTCGTGCGCGACAGCACCTTGAACATATCCACGCCCTCGGTGAAATCATCCACCAGGGCCCAGACCTCCAGCCCCTGCGCGTGCGCCCGCTCCACGTACGTCTGGCTCGCGATCGATCCCAGGCCGCCCTCGTTCGAGTTGACCGTAAACCACGTCGGCGAGATCGTCGTCAGCCCCTTCGTGTTGGACAGGACGTTGAGCAGGTTGTCATTGGCCGTCTGGTTCGTCACCTGGTGCCAGGCCAGGTTGATCGTATAATCCTTCGACAGGCTGCTGTACGTCGGCTCCGTGAAATCACGCGTCTTGCTCTCCTCATACGCAGGATCCAGGAATTTGCGCCTCACATAGCCCGTCAGCCCGTCCTCCGTCATCATCAGGATGAAATCATCCTCGCTCTTGGCGTCCTCCGAAGCGAAATACCGAAGCACCGCACCGGCCTCCAGGTCGCAGACGATGCTGCTCTTGATCGAATCGCCGGATCGTAACTGCGTCGCCTTGTGCACCTTGGAGTACGTATAATTCACGCCCCATGCATTGCTCAGCAGCACCCGGTCCGGGTTCTCATAAACCTTATAATCAATATTCGTGTACTTCTGCACAAAATCCAGCGCCACGAAGGTCTCGCTCCCCTGTGTCTTCACCACCGGGTGTCCCAGCGACTCCTTGGCCTTGTTCACCGTATAGCTGTCGCTCCCGACCTCCGCGCGGATCAGGTCCGTAGGCGTCGTGTACAAAAGCACATTCTCCGTCGTATCCCAGTAAAAACGCTTGTTCAGCAGGGTCCGGACCGTCTCAAACTCCACATAGGGAACCCCGTCGATCACCAGGCAGTCCTTCTCGGCCCGCTCATTCTCGAAAAACAGCGGCGCCTTGCCCTCATCCACGGTGTAGAGCGTCTCCAGATCCATCCGCTCCTTGCTGGGCATATACTTATTGACGAGAAGAATCGCCGCCACGGTGCCGATCACCAGCAGGCCCATCAGCGTCATAATCAGGATCTGATTGCGCCTGCGCAGCCGTGCCCTCCGGCGGGCTCTCTCTCTGTAATCATCCATAGGAAATGCCTCCTCAACCTCTTTTTCGTTCAGCGGCTCCGCATACAGAAGCCCCGGGAAGTCCGTTCTGAGCTTCCCACTCCAAAGATCATGTAAAACACATAAGGCGTTTCACAAATATAAAATAAAAATTCTGTACTTTTATATTATCACAAAGAGCCTGTAAACACAACTGCGCCTTTTTGTGCGAATTTCAGCACTTTTTCGCACGCCAAACAGGACCGGCGCGGCATGGGCCGAGACGCTCGGCATCTTCCGCCGGTCCTGTCCGCACACTGGTATTATTCTCGATGAATCAGTTACCAGAAACAGGTAAAAACAACCGGTTCGCCCTGCCCCGCGGCAGGGCCGTGATACATTATTATGTTAATAGGTCAATGGCATTCAGGCATAGATCTGCCTGGCAAATGGGCCGTCCGGTCATCGCAGGATCACGTCCCGCTCTCGTTCCGATGCCGGCGGACTCGATGGATCGTTTCGCAGCTTTCCGTGTCTGCCTAAACACTCGCTCCGCATCTTCCGTCCTTTCTGTAGATTTCGCATAGAAACCCGCACCGCGAGGGGATCGCGGCGCCGGACACTCCAGGTCCTCTCCTCCGCCGGCCGCCCCGGGTCGGCTCCTCTCAGGGCATCGCCTCCCTCGGGCAGCCTCCCCACGGCCTCCGCAGCCGGTTCGCCCTCGGCGCACCGGCCTTCTCTTCGCCCATCCGTTTCCGCGCGGCCGCGCAGAGACCGGCAGCGGCTGTCTGCCCGCAGCGCGGCCATTCCGGCCCGGTTCCCGTATATGGAGGTTCCATCCTCCGCTTGTTCTGTCTGCAGGGGGGATTGATCGACACGGACGGCTCCGCCGCCCGGAGAAAAGCTCTGTACGATAAAGACATCCTCCTCGGAAGTCAGAAATGACAATTTGAAATGAAAGCTGCCGCGCCCGAAGGCTCATGGCCGCCCGGCTGCCGCACCCGCGGCAAAGGAACCGATAAAACTGACTGCTGTCCGTCTGCGAAACGGTCACTTCCCTCCTTCCTGCGATTCGCGGGCACCCCACCGGGTGCCGGCCGTCCTAGTGAACTCATTATATTTCATTCAAAAAACGATTACAACTCACTTCTGTTATGCACATTTTCCAAAGATTCTCCTTGAATTTTTGTCAAATCTGACGATTTCTCCACCCCTTCTTCAACCCTTCGTTGAAACCCGCCTCGTGACAGTTGACGAAAAACACATTTTCCCCTATACTCAAATCAGAAGAAACCCGCGCCGCAAGGCGCTAAACCCTCTCACAACTTGGGGAGATATGCACATGAAGATAGAGAAAATCAGCGAGAACCAGATCCGCTGCACTCTGAGCAAGAAGGACCTGGCGGATCGCCACATCGGTCTGAAGGATCTTGCCTACGGTGCTCCTCAGACCCGAGAGTTGTTTAAAGAGATGATGGAGCAGGCCTTCACCGAATTCGGCTTCGACGCCGAAGACATCCCGGTGATGGTCGAAGCCATGCCCCTCGCCGGCGAGTCCCTGGTGCTTGTCATCACCAAGATCGACAATCCCGACGAGCTGGACGCCCGCTTCTCGCGCTTCACGCCATCCCCCGGCCCCTCTTCCCCCGAGGAAGAAGCTGCCGCCGCGCCGATGGCCGACGAGATCCTGCACGCCTTCAACCAGCTGCACGACCTCCTGAGAGGCGTTCCCACCGAGCCCGGCAAGGAGCCCGGCCCTTCCTCCCCGGAAGAAGAAGCCGCCCAGATGCGCAGCGAAGCCGCCGAGGTCTTCACCCGCATCTACGCCTTCACCTCCCTCGAGGAAGTCATCCGCATGAGCGCCGTCCTCCATCCCTTCTACCACGGGGCCAACAGCCTGTACAAGGACGAGAAAGGCGGCCGTTACTACCTGATCGCCGAGAAGTCCGGCCACACCCCCGAAGAATTCAACAAATTCTGCAACATGATGACCGAATACGCCGAGCCCCTTTCCGCCGGCCCCGCCGCCAAGGAATCCATCCTGGAACACTGCGAGCCGGTCATCGAAGCCGACGCGATCAAGGTGCTCTACCGCATGTAACCGACACAAGCAAAAACCAAGAGCCGCCCAGGCACACGCCTGCGACGGCTCTTTTCATATCCCAGGCAACTGGCCGGGGGCGCTGCATCCCCCGGGCTGCGAATCCTCGCCAGGGGATGTACAAGCTTCTCTGTCTCTCCGCGAGGCTGCCGCCCCCGGGCCATGCATCCTCGCCGGGGGATGTGCTAGCTTCTCTGTCTCTCCACGGGGCTGCATCCCCCGGCCACGAATCCTCGCCGGGGGATGTGCTAGCTTCTCTG
>JAFPYK010000117.1 GCA_017412265.1 Lachnospiraceae bacterium | reverse complement strand
CCCGTAGCGATCCCTCGCAAGATAAATCCCCTTCGGCGTGAGCAGAAGGATCGTCATCGATCCCTCGATCAGCCTCTGCGCGTTCTGCAGGCCCTCGACCAGGTTCTCGCACTCATCAATCAGAGAGGCCACCATCTCCGTCGGATTCACCTCCCCGGAACTCATCTGCTGAAAATGAATCCCGCGCCGCTCCATCACCCGGCGGCAGAGCTCATCCATATTGTTGATCTTGCCGACCGTCGTGATCGCGTAGGTCCCGTGGTGCGACCGGATGAGTAAAGGCTGCGGCTCGTAATCCGAGATGCAGCCTATGCCGAGACGGCCCTTCATCTCATGAAAATCCTTCTCGAATTTCGTTCGAAACGGGCTGTTTTCGATATTATGAATCGACCGGCAGAATCCGTCCTCCCCGCAGACGATCATACCGGCCCTGCGCGTTCCCAGATGAGAATGGTAGTCGGTCCCGAAAAACAGATCAAACACACAGTCTTTTCTGGAAGCTGCTGCAAAAAATCCACCCATGGACGTTCCTCCGTTCTAAGGTGTTGCTTATAAATGATTCCCCAAAGATAAGTCTTGTTTATAAATCAAGACATGCTTATTATACCCATAAATGCCGGCGCTTGCAACGCCTTTCCCCGAATTGCTGTGAAATGCCCCTCATTTCCGCCCAAAACAGGAAAACCGGACCGCATCACGCGGTCCGGCCTTCTCACGGGATGTATTCCCTGAATACCAATTATTTCTTCACTTTGCCTGCCAGGATCTTGCCTCCGCGCTTGATCACGTACGGAAGCATGGCTTTGAGTTTCTCCTCGGACATGTACATATTGCTCGCTTCCGGGAAGTCGCGGGTCAGGTGGATCGCGTCGAACTCGCAGCGCGTGGTGCACAGGCCGCAGCCGATACAGCGGTTGGTATCCACGACCGAGGCGCCGCAGCCTAAGCATCTCTTCGCCTCTGTCTTCACCTGCTCTTCTGTCAGCGTCAGGCGCAGATCGTCGAAGGTGTTGGTCGCAATGCCCGCCTTCCTGCCCGGGATCTGGCGCTTCGCGGTATCGAAGGACTCGGGATCCAGCAGAATGTTGTTCTTGTCCAGTTCCTTGAACTTGCGCAGGTCACGGGCGATCGTTAAGGAGTTGCCCGGATGGACGAAACGGTTGATGGAGACCATACCCTCACGTCCGGCCGCGATCGCGTCGATCGCGAACTTCGGTCCGGTATAGACGTCGCCGCCCACGAAGATATCCGGCTCGCCGGTCTGGTAGGTCACCGGATCCGCGATCGCCGTTCCGTTGCGGTTCAGTTCCACCCTGGAGCCCTCTAAAAGCTTGCCCCACTCGATGGACTGTCCGATGGAGAGAAGCACGTTCTCGCAAGGAACCGTAATCGTATCTTCCTCGTCATACTGCGGGCTGAAACGATGATCCGCGTCGTAGACCGACGTGCATCTCTTGAAGACCACCGCCGTCACCTTGCCGTTCTCCGTCAGGACCTCCTTCGGACCCCAGCCGTTCATCACAGCGATGTTCTCTTCCTTCGCCTCTTCCACCTCATCGGGCGCTGCAGGCATCTCCTTCTCACTCTCCAGGCAGAGCATGGTGATCTTGCCGTCCGTCACACGGGCCGCGGTTCTCGCCACGTCCACAGCGACATTACCGCCGCCGACGACAACCACGTCGCCCTGCAGGCGAAGCTCGTGGTCCAGGTTGACCTTGCGCAGGAACTCCACGCCGGTCTGGACACCTTCCGCGTCCTCGCCGGGCACGCCCGTCTTGCGGCCGCCCTGTGCGCCGATCGCCACGTAGAATGCCTTGTAGCCCTCGGCTCGGAGTTCATCCAGCGTGACGTCCTTGCCGACCTCAACGCCGCAGCGGATCTCTACGCCCATCTCGCGGATGACATCGATCTCCGCCTCCACGACATCCTTCTCCAGGCGGAAGGAAGGGATACCGTTGATCAGCATGCCGCCCGGCACTCGTTCCTTCTCGAATACGGTGACCGGATAGCCTTCTTTTCTCAGATAGTAAGCTGCAGACAGACCCGCAGGGCCTGCGCCGATGACTGCGACCTTCTCAGTGAAGAAGCCGCCGTCGCCCTTCTCGCAGACCGGGATATATCTCTTATCCGCATGAAGCTCCTGGGCCGCGATGAACTTCTTGATCTCATCGATGGCCAGCGGCTGATCCACGGTGCCTCTCGTACAGGCATCCTCGCAGCGGCGGTTGCAGACCGCGCCGCAGACAGCCGGGAACGGGTTGTCCTGCTTGATCAGCTTCAGGGCATCCATGTATCTGCCCTCGGAAGCCATCTTGATATAGCCCTGGATGGCAAGGTGGGCAGGACATGCGGTCTTGCAGGGAGCCGTACCGGTCTCGTAGACGTTGATCTTGGCATCCTCGCGGTAATTGTAGTTCCACTTGGTCGCCGGCCAGTTCTTCGCATCCGGCAGCTCCGTCTTCGGATAAACGATCGGGCCGTCCTTCGTGCAGAGCTTCTGTCCGAGTTTCGCGGCGCCCACAGGACATACCTCCACGCACTT
>JAFPYK010000116.1 GCA_017412265.1 Lachnospiraceae bacterium | reverse complement strand
TGCAGCGAGTGCGGTGCGAAGAAGCCGGCGGGCGAGCTGCTGTACAAGTGCGACAAGTGCGGCTGGGAGCCGGAAGATCCGGCGAATCCTCCGAAGTTCTGCCCGGAGTGCGGCGATCCCTTCGGTGAGGAAGACATCGTGAAATAAGCTGTTTTATCATGAACACAGGACCGGAAGCGGGAGACTGCTTCCGGTCTTTTTCTTGCCGGGCAGTTGATTGGAAATCGAACAAAAGTTCGAATATTAGTCTGTACATTTTATAAAATCTCTGGTATACTAACCTTCTAAGACACCGCCGGATGACCGGGGCGGCTTAGGATCTCCGACAGAGGGGAAGCTGCGCGAAGAGGAGGTGCGTCATGGATCATTTTGTATTGCATTCGGAGTATGAGCCGACGGGGGACCAGCCGCAGGCGATCCGTGACCTGGTGGAGGGCTTCCGCGAGGGCAACCAGTTCCAGACGCTTCTGGGTGTCACCGGCTCGGGCAAGACCTTCACGATGGCGAATGTCATCCAGGCGCTGAACAAGCCGACGCTGGTCATCGCGCACAACAAGACGCTGGCCGCCCAGCTCTACGGGGAGTTCAAGGAGTTTTTCCCGGAGAACGCGGTGGAGTACTTCGTCTCTTACTATGATTATTACCAGCCGGAGGCTTACGTGCCTTCGACGGATACCTATATTGAGAAGGATTCGGCGATCAATGACGAGATCGACCGGCTCCGGCATTCCGCGACGGCCGCGCTCTCGGAGAGGAGAGACGTGATCATCGTGGCATCGGTTTCCTGTATCTACGGGCTGGGCTCGCCCATCGACTATAAGAAGATGGTCGTCTCGCTCCGGCCGGGGATGGAGCAGGACCGCGACGAGATGCTGCGCAAGCTCGTGGACATGCAGTATTCGAGAAGCGATATGGACTTCAAGCGCGGCACCTTCCGGGTGCGCGGCGATGTGGTCGAGGTGTTTCTGTCATACTCGGATGATACCGCGATCCGCGTGGAGTTCTTCGGTGACGAGGTGGACCGGATCAGCGAGATCGACGTGCTGACCGGCGAGGTGCGGTGCCTGCTGGAGCACATCGCGATCTTCCCTGCCTCGCATTATGTGGTGCCTGCGGAGAAGATGGAGGCTGCCATCCGCACGATCGAGGAAGAGCTGGAGGAGAGGATCGAGTATTTCCGCAGCGAGGACAAGCTTCTGGAGGCGCAGAGGATCTCGGAGCGGACGCATTTCGATATCGAGATGATGCGTGAGACCGGCTTCTGTTCGGGGATTGAGAACTATTCGAGGCATCTGGCGGGGCTGCCCGCGGGGGCGACGCCTCACACGCTGATGGATTATTTCCCGGACGATTATCTGATCCTGATCGATGAGTCGCATATGACGATCCCGCAGATCCGCGGCATGTACAACGGGGACCAGTCGCGCAAGAACACGCTGGTGGAGTACGGATTCCGCCTGCCTTCCGCGAAGGACAACCGGCCGCTGAATTTCGAGGAGTTCGAGAGCAAGATCGACCAGATGATGTTTGTCTCGGCGACGCCGGGAGAGTATGAGAAGACGCATGAGCTGCTGCGCACGGAGCAGGTGATCCGGCCGACGGGCCTGCTGGATCCGGAGGTGTCGGTGCGGCCCGTGGAGGGGCAGATCGACGACCTGGTGGCGGAGGTGCGCAAGGAGACCGAGAACCATCACAAGGTGCTCGTGACGACACTGACGAAGCGGATGGCGGAGGACCTGACCGATTACATGAGGGAAGTGGGCATCCGCGTGAAGTATCTGCATTCGGATATTGATACACTGGAGCGCTCGGAGATCATCCGTGACATGCGCCTGGACGTCTTCGACGTGCTGGTGGGCATCAACCTCCTGCGGGAGGGGCTGGATATCCCGGAGATCACGCTGGTGGCGATTCTGGACGCGGACAAGGAGGGCTTCCTGCGCTCGGAGACCTCGCTGATCCAGACGATCGGGCGCGCGGCCCGCAACAGCGAAGGACGCGTGATCATGTATGCGGATATGATCACGGAGTCGATGCACAACGCGATTGCGGAGACCAACCGCCGGCGGGCGATCCAGGACGCCTACAACAAGGAGCACGGGATTACGCCGACGACGATTCAGAAGAATGTGCGGGAGCTCATCCGCATCACGAGGAAGGCGGAGAATGTGGGTTACCGGATCGAGAAGGATCCGGAGTCCATGGACCGCGAGGAACTGACCATGCTCGCGTCGCAGCTGACCAAGAAGATGCACGCGGCGGCGGCGGAACTGAACTTCGAACTGGCGGCGCAGCTGCGTGACCAGATGATCGAAGTGAAGAAGAGGCTGCAGGAAATGGAGAGATGATGGAGACAGAGAAGCACCTGATCCGCATCCGCGGAGCAAAGGAGAACAATCTGAAGAATATTTCGCTGGATATCCCGCGGGACAAGCTGATTGTATTTACCGGCCTGTCCGGCTCCGGTAAGTCCTCCCTGGCGTTTGACACGCTCTACGCCGAGGGGCAGAGACGCTATATGGAGTCTCTCTCTTCGTATGCGAGACAGTTCCTGGGCCAGATGGAGAAGCCGGACGTGGAGAGCATCGAAGGGCTCTCGCCGGCGATCTCGATCGATCAGAAGTCGACGAACCGGAACCCGCGCTCGACGGTGGGAACCGTGACGGAGATCTATGACTATTTCCGTCTGCTTTACGCGAGGATCGGCATCCCTCACTGCCCGAACTGCGGCCGGGAGATCCGGCGACAGACGGTTGATGAGATGGTGGACGAGATCATGCGGCTGCCGGAGAGAACCCGGATCCAGCTGCTGGCACCGGTGGTGCGCGGCCGCAAGGGCGAGCACGCGAAGGTCTTCGAACAGGCGAAGAAGCGGGGCTATGTGCGTCTGCGTGTGGACGGAGAGACCTACGAGGTGTCGGAAGACATCAAGCTGGAGAAGAATAAGAAGCATAACATCGAGGTGATCGTGGACCGCCTCTCGGTGCGCGAGGGCATCGAGAAGCGCCTGACGGATTCGATCGAGAACGTGATGACGCTCTCGGACGGGCTGATGATCGTTGATGTGGTGGGAGGAGATCCGATCACATTCAGCCAGAGCTTTGCCTGCCCGGACTGCGGGATCAGCATCGAAGAGATCGAGCCGAGAAGCTTCTCCTTCAACAATCCGTTCGGAGCCTGCCCGGTCTGCCACGGCCTGGGTTTCAAGATGGAATTTGACGCGGACCTCATCATTCCGAACCAGTCCCTGAGCATCAACCAGGGGGCGATCTCGGTGATGGGCTGGCAGTCGAGCAATCAGCAGGGAAGCTTTACGCACTGCCTGCTGGAGGCGCTCGCGGAATCGTTTGATTTCTCTCTGGATACACCTTTCGAGAAGCTGAAGCCTGAGGTGCAGGACGTCCTGATCCACGGCACGGACCGGCCGGTGAAGGTGCACTACCGCGGGCAGCGGGGCGAGGGTTTCTATGACGTGACCTTCGAGGGGCTGATCCGCAATCTGCAGAGGCGCTACCGCGAGACGGCTTCGGAGGTGTCAAGGGCAGAGTATGAGCAGCTGATGCGCATCACGCCCTGCAAGGAGTGCGGCGGTCGCAGACTGAAGAAGGAATCGCTGGCCGTGACGGTGGCGGATAAGAATATCGCCGAGATTACGGAGATGTCCGCCAGGGACCTGAAGACATTTCTGCAGGAGATGCAGCTGAGCCCGAGGCAGAAGGAGATCGGACGGCTGGTGCTGCGCGAGATCCGCGCGAGGATCGGCTTCCTCAACGACGTGGGGCTGGACTACCTGTCGCTGGGCCGCGCGACGGGAACCCTATCCGGCGGCGAGGCGCAGCGGATCCGGCTGGCGACCCAGATCGGGTCCGGCCTGGTGGGCGTGGTCTATATCCTGGACGAGCCGAGTATCGGCCTGCATCAGAGGGATAACGGCAAGCTGCTCAAGACCCTTCGGCACCTGACGGACCTCGGCAATACGCTGATCGTCGTGGAGCACGACGAGGAGACCATGTATGCCGCGGACCATATCGTGGATATCGGGCCGGGCGCCGGCGAGCACGGCGGTGAAGTGGTCGCGCAGGGAACCGCCATGGACCTGATGAACTGTGAGGCGTCGGTGACAGGAGCGTATCTGGCCGGACGGCTGCAGATTCCGGTGCCTGCCTCGAGGCGCAAGCCTGCGGGGTGGCTCACGGTGCACGGGGCGAGAGAGAACAACTTAAAGAATATCGACGTGTCCTTCCCGACCGGGGTGTTCACCTGTGTGACCGGTGTGTCCGGCTCGGGCAAGTCTTCCCTGGTCAATGAGATCCTCTATAAGAGCCTGGCAAGGAAGCTGAACCGCGCCAGGATCATCGCCGGGGACCATGACTATGTGGAAGGCGTGGAGCAGCTGGATAAGATCATCGCGATCGACCAGTCGCCGATCGGGCGGACGCCTCGTTCCAACCCGGCGACGTATACCGGTGTATTTGACATGATCCGCGACCTGTTCGCGGCGACTGCGGACGCGAAGGCCAAGGGCTATAAGAAGGGGCGTTTCTCCTTCAACGTGAAGGGCGGACGCTGCGAGGCCTGCAGCGGCGACGGTATCATCAAGATCGAGATGAATTTCCTGCCGGATGTCTATGTGCCCTGCGAGGTCTGCGGAGGCAAGCGGTACAACCGCGAGACGCTGGAGGTGCGCTACAAGGGCAAGAACATCTACGAGGTCCTGAATATGACGGTGGAAGAGGCGCTGCGCTTCTTCGAGCATATTCCGACGATCCGGCGCAAGCTGGAGACACTCTACGATGTCGGACTGTCTTACATCCGCCTGGGGCAGCCGTCGACGACGCTTTCCGGAGGCGAGGCGCAGCGGATCAAGCTGGCGACCGAGCTGAGCCGGAGAAGCACGGGCAAGACGATCTACATTCTGGACGAGCCTACCACGGGCCTGCATTTCGCGGACGTGCACAAGCTGACCGCGATCCTGCAGCGGCTGACGGAGGGCGGCAACACGGTGATCGTCATCGAACATAACCTGGACGTGATCAAGTGCGCGGACTATATCATCGATATGGGCCCGGAGGGCGGCGACGCCGGAGGCACGATGATCGCCTGCGGGACGCCGGAGGAGGTGGCCCGGTGCAGCCGGTCCTACACCGGATTCTATATTGACAAAGCGCTCAACGACAGCCGTGACCGGCACGAGAAGGTGCTGGAGGTGCTGCGGGAGAGAGACGGATAAGACAGAGAGAGCCTGCGGATCATCCCGCGGGGAGGAGAATTTGCTATGACAGAGAGCCATTTTTTCGCGATGATCAGCCGGATGAAGTATATCGAGCGCTGGGCGCTGATGCGCAACTCGATCAAGGAGAACTTAAGCGAGCATTCGCTGGAGGTGGCTATGATCGCGCATGTGCTGGCGACCCTGAACAACGTTCGCCTGGGAGGATCGCTGGACGCGGACCGGGCGGCGCTGATCGGCCTGTATCATGACAGCGCGGAGATCATCACGGGTGATATGCCGACACCGATCAAGTATTACAATCCACAGATCAAGGAGGCCTTCCACGCGGTGGAGGACGTGGCCGGACGCCGGCTGATCGCCCTGCTCCCGGAGGATCTGCAGGAGATCTACCGGCCGATCTTCTTCAAGGAAGAGGAGGACGCTTACCTGTGGAAGCTGGTGAAGGCGGCCGACAAGCTTTCGGCGATGATCAAATGCATCGAGGAGGAGAAGAACGGGAACAAGGAGTTCCTGAGCGCGAAGCGCGCGCTGGAGGGGTCTCTGAAGCGGATGCGGCTGCCCGAGGCAGATATGTTCGTTGAGGAATTCCTCCCATCCTACTATAAGACTTT
>JAFPYK010000115.1 GCA_017412265.1 Lachnospiraceae bacterium | reverse complement strand
CGGTGATGATCACGTCCTTTTTGCGATCCACCAGGAAGATGAAGCCCTCCTCGTCCTGCATGGCCATGTCGCCGGTGTGGAGCCAGCCTTCTTTCAGCACGTCGGCGGTGGCCTTGGGGTCGTGGTAGTAGCACTTCATGACGCCGGGGCCCTTGACGCAGAGTTCGCCGACCTCGCCCTGAGGAACGGGCTGGTTGTCATCGCCGACGATCTTGACCTCCCAGCCGAAGCCCGGGATACCGATCGCGCCGACCTTGTGGATGTTCTCCATGCCGAGGTGGACACAGCCGGGACCGGTCGACTCGGACAGGCCGTAGTTGGTGTCGTACTTGTGGTTCGGGAAATACGTCATCCAGTGCCGGATCAGGCTCGGCGGAACCGGCTGGGCACCGATGTGCATCAGGCGCCACTGGGAGGTGCGGAAGTCGTCCAGGGACAGTTCCTTGTTGTCCAGGGCGATCAGCAGATCCTGCGCCCACGGAACCAGGAGCCAGACGATCGTGCAGCCCTCGTTGGAGACCGCGTCCAGGATGGCCTTCGGGGAGTTGCCCTTCAGGAGAACCGCGCGGCTTCCGGTGTAGAGGGAGCCGAACCAGTGCATCTTCGCGCCGGTGTGGTAGAGCGGCGGGATGCAGAGGAAGACATCGTTCTTCGTGGTCTCATGATGCATGGCTTCCAGGCGGGCCGACTGCATCAGCGCCTGATGGGTGTGCAGGATGGCCTTCGGGAAACCGGTGGTTCCGGAGGAATAATAGATGGCCGCGAAATCGGTATCCTCGACCAGGACCTTCGGTACGGAACTGGAGCAGTTCGAGACCAGGCGGAAATAGTCCTCCGCGTAGGTCGGGCAGGAATCGCCCACGAAGTAGAGCACATGGTCACCGGAGAGATGATCTACGATATCCTCGATACGGCCGATGAACTCCGGGCCGTAGAAGAGGACGTCAGCGTCCGCCTTGCGGATGCAGTATTCGATCTCTTCGGATGTATATCGGAAGTTTAACGGAACCGCGATGGCGCCGGCCTTCAGGATGCCGAAATAGATCGGCAGCCACTCCAGGCAGTTCATCAGGAGGATGGCCACCTTCTGGCCCTTGCTGATGCCGTGGGAGATCAGGAGATTCGCGACACGGTTGGCTTTCTCGTCAAAGACAGACCAGGTGATGGTGCGGCGGTAGAAGGAGCGGCTGGTGGGCTGTACGAGTTCGTATTCCTTCCAGGTGACCCTCTGATTCTCGGTGATAGCGGGGTCAATCTCTACCAGTGCGACCTCGTGGCCGTAGAGTTTTCGGTTTCGTTCCAACAGATCGGTAATAGGCATGTCAATAGTTCTCCTTGAACAATTTGTGAAAAACTTGAGAAAACGCTTGTGTTTCTCACATTAATACGTTAAAGTATTGTAGTCGAATCTCTTCCGGTTGTCAATACGGGAGAACAAAGATTCTGGCAGGGAAGATAAGAATGGAGTTGAGATGTAAGATGAGAGAGTTAATGCTTGGCAATAAGGCAGCCGCGAGGGGCCTGTATGAGGCCGGTTGCTGCTTTATCTCCAGTTACCCCGGCACTCCGAGCACGGAGATCACGGAGGAAGCCGCGAAATATGATGAGATCTACTGTGAGTGGGCGCCGAACGAGAAGGTCGCGATGGAGGCGGCTTTCGGCGCATGTCTTGCCGGACAGAGGGCGTTCTGCGGCATGAAGCACGTGGGACTGAATGTGGCCGCGGATCCTCTCTATACGATGTCCTACACCGGCGTGAATGCCGGACTGGTCATCGGCGTGGCGGATGACGCGGGCATGCATTCCTCTCAGAATGAGCAGGACAGCCGGCACCACGCGATCGCGGCGAAGGTCCCGATGCTGGAGCCCTCCGATTCGGCGGAGGCGCTGTATTTTGCCAAAAAGGCTTATGAGATCTCGGAGACATTTGACACGCCGGTGCTTCTTAAGATGTGCACGCGTGTGTCGCATTCCCAGTCGGTCGTGGAGCTGGGGGAGCGTGTCGTTCCGGTGAAGCCTTATGAGAAGAACATCGCGAAGTATGTGATGATGCCGGGCAACGCCAAGAGGCGCCACCCGGTCGTGGAGGCGCGCACGAAGGCCCTGACGGAGTACGCGGAGACCTGTGACCTCAACCGTGTGGAGATGGGCGATACGCGCATGGGCATTATCACGTCGAGCACTTCCTATCAGTATGTGAAGGAAGTCTTCGGTGAGAAGGTCAGCATCCTGAAGCTCGGCATGGTCAACCCGCTGCCGGTGAAGAAGATTCTCGACTTCGCCGCGTCGGTGGAGCGCCTGGTGGTCGTGGAGGAGCTGGATCCGGTCATCGAGAATCACTGCCGCGCCCTCGGACTCGAGGTCTCGGGCAAGGATGTGCTTCCGATCTGCGACGAGTTCTCGCAGAACCTGATCGCGAAGGCCCTGGGAGAAGAGGTGCCGGAGAGCCGCGCGCTCGACGTGCCGATCCCGGTGCGTCCTCCGGTGATGTGCTCCGGATGTCCTCACCGCGGCCTGTTCTATACATTGAAGAAGAATAAATGCACCGTCCTGGGCGATATCGGCTGCTACACGCTGGGCGCCGTGGCACCGTTAAACGCGATGGAGATGACCCTCTGCATGGGCGCTTCCATCAGCGCGCTGCACGGATTTAACAAGGCGGGCGGCCCGGAGAATGAGGGGAAGACCGTTGCCGTGATCGGCGACTCGACCTTCATGCATTCCGGCATGACCGGCCTGGCCAACGTCGCCTACAACCAGTCCAATTCGACGGTGATTATCCTGGATAACTCGATCACCGGCATGACCGGCCATCAGCAGAACCCGACGACGGGCTACAACCTGAAGGGTGACCCGGCGGGCAAGATCGATCTCGAGGCACTGTGCAGGGCTATGGGATTCGCCCGCGTGCGCGTCGTGGATCCGTACGACCTCGCGGCCTGCGACAAGGCTGTGAAGGAAGAGCTGGCCGCGGCAGAGCCTTCGGTGATTATCTCAAGACGGCCCTGCGCCCTGCTCAAATATGTGAAGCACAACCCTCCGTTTACGGTGGATCCTGAGAAATGTGTGGGCTGCAAGGCCTGCATGCAGATCGGATGTCCGTCCATTTCCATCAAGAACGGCAAGGCCCGTGTGGACGAGACGCTCTGCGTGGGCTGCGGCGTCTGCTCGCAGCTGTGCAGGTTCGGCGCGCTGGGCGGATCCTGCGGAAAGGAGTGAGGACGATGAAGACAAAGAATATCATGATTGTCGGTGTCGGCGGGCAGGGAAGCCTGCTGGCCAGCAAGATGCTGGGCCATCTGCTCTTAAACCAGGGCTATGACGTGAAGGTTTCCGAGGTGCACGGCATGTCGCAGCGCGGCGGTTCCGTGGTGACCTATGTGCGCTACGGTGACTCCGTGGCTTCTCCGGTCATCGACCTCGGCGAGGCGGACTTTATCGTCTCATTTGAACTGCTGGAAGCGGCCAGATGGCTGCCTTACCTGAAGAAGGACGGGCAGATCGTGACCAACACGCAGCAGATCGACCCGATGCCGGTTATCATCGGCGCGGCGCAGTATCCGGAGAACCTGACGGAGGCCATGAGAGAGGCCGGCGCGAAGGTTGACGCGCTCGACTGCCTGTCTCTTGCGCAGGAGGCCGGCTCCGCGAAGGCGGTGAATATGGTCCTGATGGGCCGGCTGTCGCATTACTTCGACCTCCCGGAGGAGGCCTGGATGCAGTCTCTGGAGGCCATTGTGCCGAAGAAGTTCATCGAGCTGAATAAAAAAGCATTTGCCCTCGGCAAGCATGCCTGAGGTTGAATGAATAGAATTACAGGGGGAAAGATTCTATGGAGAGATACTATCAACCGGAGATCGAATGTGCTTCCAGAGAGCAGATCCGAGAGATCCAGAACGAGAAGCTGAAAAAACAGGTGCAGCATGTCTGGGACAATGTGCCTTATTACCGAAAGAAAATGGAAGAGAAGGGAGTCACCCCGGCGGATATCCAGTCGGTGGACGACCTGTGCAAGCTGCCTTTCCTGAGCAAGGCGGACTTAAGAGACGCGTATCCTTACGGGCTGGTCGGCATGCCGCTCAAGGACTGTGTGCGTATCCAGTCGACGTCCGGCACGACCGGCAAGAGAGTGGTCGCGTTCTACACTCAGCATGACATCGATCTGTGGGAGGACTGCTGCGCGAGAGCGATTGTGGCAGCGGGCGGCACGGACGAGGACGTCTGCCAGGTTTCCTACGGCTACGGCCTGTTCACCGGCGGCCCCGGACTCAACGGCGGCAGCCACAAGGTCGGATGCCTTACGGTTCCGACGAGCTCCGGCAACACCGAGCGCCAGATTATGTTCATCCGTGACCTGAATACGACAATCTTATGCTGCACGCCCAGCTATGCGGCTTACCTGGCAGAGACCATGAAGGAGATGGGACTCTCTCCGGAGGAGATCCCTCTGAAGGCCGGCATCTTCGGCGCAGAGGCGTGGAGCGAGGAGATGCGCCAGAGCATCCAGGATACGCTGGGAATCAAAGCGTACGACATCTACGGCCTTACCGAGCTGTCCGGCCCCGGCGTCGCGTTCGAGTGCTCGGCGCAGAGCGGCATGCATGTCAACGAGGATCATTTCATCCCGGAGATCATCGACCCGGAGACGGGCGAGGTGCTCCCGGACGGAACGCAGGGCGAGCTGGTCTTCACGTCGCTTGACAAGGAGGCATTTCCGCTCCTTCGCTACCGCACCAGGGACGTCTGCGTGCTCACGAGAGAGAAGTGCTCCTGCGGCCGCACACATGTGAAGATGGCCAAGCCGAAAGGGCGTACCGACGACATGCTCATCATCCGCGGCGTCAATGTATTCCCGTCCCAGATCGAGACCGTCCTGCTCAACCAGGGCTATCCGGCCAACTACCAGATCGTGGTGGACCGCGTCAACAATTCCGATACGCTCGACGTGCTGGTTGAGATGACGCAGGAGATGTTCACGGATAACCTGGGTGAGATCGCCAACCGCCAGAAGGCTCTGGTGGAGGGCCTGAAGTCGATGCTGGGCATCAAGGCCAAGGTATCCTTAGTTGCGCCGAAGTCCATCACGAGAAGTGAGGGCAAGGCGGTGCGCGTGATTGATAAGAGAAAGATCTGAAGAAGGAGGGTGAATCGATGAGCGTCAAACAGATTTCGGTATTTCTGGAGAACAAGCCGGGTACGTTGATGGGGATGACGGAAGTCCTGAGCCGCAACAATGTGGATATGCGGGCTCTGTCGCTGGCGGAGACGACCGACTTCGGCATCGCTCGCTTCATTGTCAGCAATGTGCTGGAGACGATGACGATCTTGAAGGACGCCGGCTATGTCAGCAGCCTGACACCGGTGCTCATGGTGGAAATCGATGACAAGCCCGGAGCGCTGAACCGGGTCCTCGGCATGATCAACGAGGCTAAGATCAATGTGGAGTACATGTATGCCTCGCTGGGCTCCAGAAGCGGCAAGGCCTTTATGATCTTCCGCGTACAGGACTACAAGGCCGCACAGGCCAGTCTGCGGGGCGCCGGCATTCAGGTGCTCTCTCAGGACGATCTGCAGGATCTGTAAGCAGCCGGATTACCAATCTGCCTGTCCCTGACCGGGGACAGGCAATTTTTTTGAAAAAAACAAAAAACTCCTTGCAATTTCGGAAGAGGAGAGTTATACTTTGTCACATCGAAGCGTCGAAGCGTTGAAGCGTTGAAACGTTGAAGTGCAAAAGCGCGGAGAAATGATCTTTTGGGGGATGAAACTATGTGGATTAAGATTCTGATGCTGGTATTGTTCTTTGGTGTGATGGTCTTCATCGGCCTGTACTGCCGGCGGCATTCGACGGACGTTAACGGCTTCGTGCTGGGCGGACGTTCCGTGGGACCGTGGCTGACGGCCTTTGCATACGGTACATCGTATTTCTCCGCGGTTGTCTTCGTCGGATACGCAGGCCAGTTCGGCTGGAAGTACGGTATCGCCACCACCTGGGCCGGCATCGGAAACGCATTTATCGGTTCCCTGCTCGCGTGGGTTGTGCTGGGCAGACGTACGAGGATCATGACGCAGCACCTGAACTCGGCGACGATGCCGCAGTTCTTCGCGAGAAGATTTGACTCGAAGGCGATGCAGATCGCGGCTTCGGCGATCACCTTCCTGTTCCTGATTCCTTACACGGCTTCGCTCTACAACGGCCTGTCCCGGCTCTTCGGCATGGCCTTCAACATCGATTACTCGATCTGCGTGGTGGTCATGGCGGTCCTGACCGGCATCTATGTCATCGCCGGCGGCTACATGGCGACGGCCATCAATGACTTCATCCAGGGCATGATCATGATCATCGGCATCATCGCCGTGATCGTGGCGGTCTTAAAGAGCCAGGGGGGCTTCCTGGCGGCGCTTGACGGGCTCTCCCGCGTGACGGATGAGACGGTCTCGACCTCTCCGGGCGTCTTCGCCTCGTTCTTCGGACCGGACCCGGTGAACCTCCTGGGCGTTGTGATCCTGACCTCTCTGGGCACCTGGGGCCTGCCTCAGATGGTGCAGAAGTTCTACGCGATCCGCAATGAGAAGGCAGTCTACACCGGTACGGTGATCTCGACCATCTTCGCGATGATCATCGCGGGCGGCTGCTACTTCCTGGGCGGCTTCGGCCGGCTCTTCGCGGACAAGGTCAACATCGCGGCCGACGGCTATGACTCCATCATTCCCGCGATGCTTTCCGGCCTGCCGGATATCCTGATCGCCGTGGTGGTGATTCTGGTTCTCTCGGCGTCCATGTCGACGCTGTCCTCGCTGGTCCTGGCTTCGAGCTCCACACTGGTTCTGGACTTCATCAAGCCTCGTTTCGTGAAGGACATGAAGGAGAAGCAGCAGATTACCCTGATGCGGAGCCTGATCGTGGCCTTCATCGCGGTTTCGGTCATCATCGCGATCGTGCAGTACAAGTCGAATGTGACCTTCATCGCACAGCTCATGGGCGTGTCCTGGGGCGCGCTTGCCGGCGCATTCCTTGCTCCTTTCCTCTATGGTCTGTACTGGAAGGGGACCAGCAAGGCGGCCTGCTGGGTGAGCTTCCTGTTCTCCACGGTCTTCATGATCCTGAACATGTTCTTCCGGGCAAGCTTCCCGAAGCTTCTCCAGTCTCCGATCAACGCCGGCGCGTTCTGCATGATCTTCGGACTGATCATCGTCCCGATCATCTCGGCATTTACGAAGAAGCCTGACAAGGCTCTGGTCGACCATGCATTTGCCTGCTATGAAGAGAAGGTGCTGGTGCCGCAGAAGGCGGCCCTGGGCCAGAAGGAGTGACAGGAGAGGATCGGATGATCGCAGACTTTCACACACATACATTTCCGGAGAAGATCGCGGCGCGGGCGGTGGCTTCGCTGAAGGCCAAGAGCCACACCGCCGCGTTCTCGGACGGAACTGCGGGGGGGCTTCTTGCGACGCAGAGAGCGGCCGGTATCGGGCTGTCGGTGGTGCTTCCGGTGGCGACGACCCCGGAGCAGCCTTATCATATCAATGACCGAGCCGCGGAGCAGAATGACCGCATGTGCACGTGGGAAGAGGGGCTGCCGGCGAGGATCCTGTCCTTCGGCGCGATCCATCCCGCGATGGATGACGCGGCGGCGGAGCTTCGGAGGATCCGCAGGCTTGGGCTTCGAGGCATCAAGATCCACCCGGTCTATCAGGGATATGAGATCGACGATCCGGCGTATCTGCGGATCCTGGACGTATGCGCGCAGCTGGGGCTCATCGTCGTGACCCACGCGGGGCTTGACATCGGCTTCCCGGGCGAGGAGCAGTCGCTGCCGGGGAAGATCCGGCGGGCCGTGAGGAGCGTGGACCCGGAAGGGAAGACGCTTAAGCTCGTCGCGGCGCATATGGGCGGCTGGATGGCCTGGGATGAGGTGCCGGAGGCGCTCGCGGATACGGGAGTGTATCTGGATACGTCATTCTCCACCGGAGCCTTTGTGCCGGGGGATGACGGCTATTACGAGGGGAAGGATACCTCAATGCTGGATGCAGAAGGGTTCCTCACCATCTGCCGTGCCTTCGGGTCGGAGCGCCTGCTCTTCGGGACAGACAGCCCGTGGAGCAACGCAAAAGAGAGCCTCGAATTTCTCAAGGTTCTCCCTCTTGCGGAGGCAGAACTCGCGCAGATCCTTTCGGGAAATGCGCTCCATCTGCTCTCGTGAATATGCAACTGTCCTGTCAGGCGGCGTGTTTTCTGCGGACCAGGTCCGTGAGAGGCACGCCGCT
>JAFPYK010000114.1 GCA_017412265.1 Lachnospiraceae bacterium | reverse complement strand
GACGTCCCGCCCGCACGCAGGAGAGAACCTACTCCCGCAGCACGGACCGTGAGCGCACGACCTCTTCCAGAGCTTCCTCCAGAGCTGCGGCGCCGGAGAGACGCTATGGCTCGGAGTCCCGCAGAAGCGAGGACATCCCGGTGCGCAATGTCAGCACCGATACCGCACGTTCTGCACAGTCTTCCCGCCAGGCCGCTTCGTCTACCCGCATGGAGCGCACGACGTCCAACAAGGTGGTGCCGATCCGCACAACCTCCCGCGGACTGGAGGTCTGCGTGATCAAGCCCAGAGCATTTGAGGAAGCACAGGATGTCTGCGATATGCTTCTTCTGGGACGCGCGGTGATCCTGAACCTGGAGGGCATCGACCAGACCGAGGCACAGCGGATCATCGATTTCGTGTGCGGCACGGTTTACGCGGTGAACGGCAAGCTTCACGCCGTGGCCAGATACATTTTCATCTTCTCGCCGTCCAATATTGACATCTCCGGGGAGTTCGCAGAGTTCTTCTCGGAAGACGGTTTCGGCGCTCCGAAGTTCGGCAAGGACTTCTGATATTGAGAAAGGCGGATCTTCAGGATGTTAACACCTATTGATATTCAGAACAAGACGCTCAAGGCCGGCATGGGCTACAAGAAGAGCGATGTCGATGAACTGATTGTCGAGATCTATACCGATTATGATTACCTTTATCGCAAGAATGCGGAGCTTCGGGAGAAGATGCACATTCTCAGCGAGGGCATTCAGTATTATAAGAAGATCGAGAAGACCATCCAGGGCGCACTGATGCTTGCGGAGCAGACGGCTTCCGAGACGCAGAGAGTGGCGGAGGAGAAGGCTGCCGCGATCGTCGCGCAGGCGAATAACCAGGCGGAGGCGATTCTGGCGGATGCCAGGGCCCAGCGGAGCCAGATGGAGCTTTCTTCGAGAGAGCTGCTGCAGGAGTATGAGAGATATCGCCTGAATTTCCGCCATATGATGAGCGCACAGATCGAGATGCTCGATCATGAGGACACGAAGCTTGCGCAGATGAGAGAACGTCTCGGGCGGCTGGTTACGGATCCGGAATCTGCAGGGGCAGTGAAGGAAGAGAAGCCGGCGTTTGAAGCCGTGCAGGAGGCCGAGGCTGTTGTGGCAGCGCCCGTGGAAGAGAAGCCGGAGGAGCCCGCGGAGAGCGCGCTTCCGGATATCGTTGCACTTCGCGAGGAGGGCAAGGAGCTCTCGGAGAAGATGGCTGCGATCGAGAATGAAGAGGCTCTGAACGGCGACGTGAGCGAGGACGAGGCCAGAGAGGCTGAGGAGACCGCACAGATTGAGGATTTTATCGAATTCGCGGCGACCAAGGATCTGAGCTCCGAGACACAGACCATTATGGAGATGCTGAAGAAGATTGAGGCGGAGAAGGCTGCTGAGAAGCAGAGCTGATCCGGAAGAGAAGATCAGGGCTGTCCTGCGTGACGGGACAGCCTTTTTCTGTGAAATGGATGGAGGGAAGGCTATGTCTTCGGCGGAGATAATCGCGGTACATGCAGGCGGGAACGTCTGCTATCAGATTACGATCGCGAAGGACTACCAGGACCTGCCGGATGCGCTTGAGAGCCTCCAGATGGCCCGCAGACGCGTTTTTGTGGTGTCAGAGACCAATGTTGCGCCCCTGCATGCGGAAGGCCTTCTTGAGGCTTTAAAGCCTCTATGCGGGGAGACTCATCTCTATGTCTTTCCTGCGGGCGAGGAGCAGAAGCGGCTGGAGACGGTGACGGACCTGGTCCGGTTCCTGGACCGGCATATGGCGGACCGGGGCGATATCCTGGTCTCGCTGGGCGGAGGCGTCTGCTCTGACCTGACCGGGTTTGCGGCAGCTGTATATCTGCGGGGAATCCGCGTGGTTCACATCCCGACGTCGCTTCTTGCCATGGCCGACGCGTCGGTCGGAGGCAAAACCGGGGTCAATTTTGACTGCGTGAAGAACCGGATCGGCGCATTTCACCAGCCCTCCGCGGTCTATATGAATCTGTCTCTGCTGGATACCATCGGGGACCGTGAATACCGGTCCGGGTTTGCGGAGATGATCAAGCACGGGCTCCTGGGGGACCGAGAGCTGTACCGGAAGCTCCGGGAGGACGCGGCGAGACTTCTCGCGAGAGATTATGACTCGCTCGCGGGCGTCATGAAGAGCAACTGCCGGGTGAAGGAGAGGATCGTAGAAGAGGACCCGCGTGATGAGGGCGTGAGAGCGCTGCTGAACCTCGGGCATACGATCGGGCACGCGCTGGAGGAGGCGGAAGGCTTCGGGCTGCTGCACGGGGAATGCGTCGCGGCGGGATGCGCTGCGGCTGCGTATCTGTCCATGCGGCGCGGATATATCAGTTCGGAGGACTACCGGGAGATCCGGGATACATTCGAGGCTTTCGGGCTTCCGACGGTGATTCCCGGCCTTCCCAAGGAGGAGATTCTTCAACTGTCGAAAAAAGACAAGAAGATGGTTGGAGGGATTCTACATTTTGTCGTCATTGCGGAGATCGGCAGGGCCGAGATTCGACAGGATGTGACAGAGGATGAACTCCGGAGTGCCATCGATTCTATCGCTGTAGAATAACTCAGGGACGAGCCCGGTGCGGTGAAATGTCCCGGAATGGAGATTGCATGAAGAAAACAATTTGCCTGGCAGGGATTCCCCTGCTGGTGCTGATCGATCAGCTGACAAAATACTGGGCCAGAACCTGGCTGTCGGTGAAGGGGCCTGTGGTCCTGATCCCGGGAGCTCTGGAATTGCGGTATCTGACCAACCAGGGTTCTGCCTGGGGGATGCTGAGCGGACAGATGGTATTTTTCTACATCTTTACCATATTGGCTCTGGGGATTCTCGGCTTTGTGTGGTACCGCATTCCGGCGGAGAAGAAGTACCGGAAATTGTTGTTAATAATGACATTTATGATCGCAGGCGCGCTCGGCAACCTGATCGACCGGGTGATCTTCCGGTATGTGATTGATTTTATCTATATCAGCCTGATTGATTTCCCGATCTTCAATGTCGCAGACATGTATGTGACGATTCCGGCGGCTTTTCTGGTGCTTTTTGTGCTGACAGTGTATAAGGATGATGAATTCACATTTCTGCGCAGGAAGAAAGAGCCGCAGGAGAAGGGAGAGCAGTGATGGATCCCCGGATCATTGAGATCGAGGAGGCGGAGGAGGCCGGTATCCGGCTCGATCGGTATCTGACGGAGGTGCTGCCGGACTATTCCCGGAGTTATCTGCAGAACCAGATTAAGGAGGGCAATATACTGGTCAACGACCGGCCGGTGAAGGTCAGCTATCTCACCCGCATGGGAGATGAGATCCGCGTGGCGGACATCGAGCTGCGCGAGCCGGAGATTGCCGCCGAGGACATCCCGCTGTCGGTTCTGTATGAGGACGACGATGTGATCCTCGTCGATAAACCGAAGGGAATGGTCGTTCACCCGGCGCCTGGGCATATGAGCGGGACGCTGGTGAACGCACTGATGTATCACTGCCGTGATTCGCTCTCGGGGATCAACGGGATCCTGCGCCCGGGGATCGTGCACCGGATCGACAAAGATACCACAGGCGTCATCATTGCCTGCAAGAATGACCGCGCACACCGTATCATCGCAGAGCAGCTGAAGGAACATTCCATCACCCGTAAATATCACGCGATCGTGTGGAATGCCCTGGCGGAGGACGGGACCGTGGATGCGCCGATCGGAAGGAATCCTTCCAAGGACCCGGCAGAGCGCAAGAAGATGGCCATCGATCCGGTGGGCGGAAGAAGAGCAGTCACGCATTATCATGTCCTGGAGAATCTCGGAGGCAAATGTGCCTACGTGGAGTGCCAGCTGGAGACCGGCAGGACACATCAGATCCGGGTTCACATGGCTTCGATCGGGCATCCGCTGCTGGGAGATCCGGTCTACGGCAAGAGAAAGGAATACCAGCAGTTCGGCCAGGTGCTGCACGCCAAAGTATTCGGCTTTATCCATCCTACAACGGGAGAATATATGGAATTCGAAGCCCCTCTGCCTCCTTATTTTACGCGGTTGTTACAGGTTCTGCGCTAAGATTAAGAAATTATGAAATCATCGTTGACAATTGTATTCTAAGGTTGTAGAATTAAACTACGCCAAGTTTCGAGGACAATTCTACCAAAGTAGACTCGGCGCGAGTATGATTTGGAACGGTGACAGTAAGGTGAAAGATGTAAGACTCCATGAGGGTGAGCTGAACGTGATGGAGCTTTTGTGGTTTAACAAATCACTGGCCGCAAAAGATATCGCGAAGATCATCAAGGAATACATCGGCTGGGAGAAGAACACAACCTACACCGTGATCAAACGCTTGATTGATAAGGGAGTCGTGATCCGCGAGGATCCGGGGTTTATCTG
>JAFPYK010000113.1 GCA_017412265.1 Lachnospiraceae bacterium | reverse complement strand
TCTTGCCTTCCTTGCGGGCGAGCTCGTAGGCGTAGCGGATGACGCGTTCGGTGCCTTTGCGGGAGAAGACGCCATCCTGGATGACGACTTCCTGCGGGGTGCCGGGGTAGAGCCAGGCGCCCTGGCCGCTGTACTCGCCTTCACTGTTCTCGCGGATGAAGGTCATGTTGATGTCCTCGGGCTTCACGTCCTTTAACGGACAGGGAGCGCCGTGCAGGAGCTTCACCGGCCGCAGGTTGATGTACTGGTCAAAATCGTGGCGGATGCGAAGCAGGAGGTCGCGCAGGGAGATGTGATCCGGGACGCCGGGGTAGCCGACCGCCCCGAGAAGGATGGCGTCGTAGGCCTTCAGGGTCTCCATCCCGTCGGCGGGCATCATCTCGCCGGTTTTCAGGTAATATTCACAGCCCCAGGGATACCAGGTGAAGTCAAAGCCGAAGCTGCCGTCCAGCGCTGCGACGTGGTTGAGCACTTTGACGGCCTCGGTCATGACCTCCGGGCCGATGCCGTCGCCCGGCACGACCGCGATCTTATAAGTGGTCATATTGGATTCTCCTTTCGATCGGTCCGGCTGCCGGGAGATGATGGCGCGGCAGCGGAGTTCTTGCTTTTATCATAATCATTTGCAGGGAAAAACTCAAGTGCGTTCCCGGGGGTGCATATTTGCGCAAGGTGTGATATAGTAGGTGTATATGGAACGTGCGGACAATGAGAAATGGGGGAAATGATGGACAAACGGCAGTGGATTCTGGACGTATTTGACGGGAAGGAGACGGACCGGGTGCCGGTCGGTTTCTGGTATCATTACCTGGATGACGGGAACAAGCTCAACCCCGCGCCGGAGATGATCCGGCGCAACCTGGAGGGGCATGAGAGGTTCTTCCGGCGCTTCTCTCCGGATTTCATCAAGATCATGGGCGACGGGTATTTCGGCTATCCGCTGGACGGCGATGTGGCCGGGATCCGGGGGCTCTCGGATCTGCTCGCGATGCCGCGGGGGGATGTGGACGGATGGATCGACGCGCAGGTGAAGTTTGTGCGGATCCTGGCGGACCGCTACGGGGAGGAGCTGGTGCTCCTGTACAATGTCTTCTCGCCGATGGCTTATGTGAAGCGGATCCTGCTGGAGACGGGCAGCCCGGCGCTGATCGGGAAGATGTTCCGGGAGGACGCGGAGGCGCTCTCGCTCTACATCAACCGGGTCGGGGAGGACATCGCGAGACTCTCTTACCGCGTGATCACCGAGGGCGGAGCGGACGGTATCTACTTAAGCGTGCAGAATGTCCAGGATGAGGAGCTGAGCCGCGAGGAGTATCTGCGGTACATCGCGCCTTCGGAGCTTGCGGTCCTGGGGGCGGCCAACCTGGCGAGCCCGTACCAGATGCTTCATATCTGCGGCTTTAAGGGCGCGAGAAATGACGTGGCGCTCTACGCGGGCTATCCGGTCAAGGTGTTCAACTGGGCTGTGCATTCGGACCATGTCTCGCTCCGCGAGGGGGCGCAGATCTTCGGAGGGCGCACGGTGCTCGGTGGATTTGACAACGTGCCCGGGAGCATCCTCTGCGCGGGAAGCGAGGAGGAGGTTCGGGAGGAGACGAGACGGATCCTGCGGGAGTTCAGAAGCCGGCGGGGCATCGTCCTCGGGGCGGACTGCACGGTGCCGATGGGGATGGACCTGAAGCGCCTTGAGTGGGTGCGCGAGGAGGCCAACCGGCGGTAAATGCAGATTTTTGATATATGTTTACTCGGATTCATACAATCTTAATAAAATCTACGCAACTTTCTTTTCCGGAAGAGGCTATAATAGGTAGAAAAGAGAGTCGTTCTTTTCAAGGGGGAGTTGTTTTATGATCGGGAGACGGATGCGGATCACGCTTGCGGGCGTGATTTGCATACTCCTGCTCGGGACGCTGACCGGGTGCCAGCAGGTGAAGGACCTGCTGACGCCGCCGGAGCTCTTCGTGCAGGAGAAGGCGCCGGACCAGACGCGCAAGGAGTACGAAGAGGCTTTTGCGGCGGGGGTCGAGGCGTATGAGAAGGGCCACCCGGCGGACCTGTGCCGGCCGGCAGATGAACATGTGACGCTCTGCCCGGTGAACACGGTGGAGACGCAGATTCCATTTGCCAGACAGCGGTACGCGGTGCAGTCGGCGGGGATCGCCTTCGGGACTCCGGTGTATGACGTGGAGTCGGGGGAGATCCGGCTGGCGGTTGTGGGCCTGAATGCGGAGAAAGAGACCTGGATGCGGGAGAATATCTGTACGGATCCTTTATTTTCTGCGAGCAAATTTGTCATGATCACGGAGGAAAATGAGCCCTACCAGAGGAATCTGTCGGGGCCGGCGAAGGACTTCTACGCCCGGCTGAGGACGTATGAGGAGAAGCATCCGGGGAGCGTGGAGGTGTCGTGGACGCGGGTTTCGCTGCGGCCGGGCGCGGAAGGCGCGGAACGGCGGATTGACCTGGTGCCGGTGGCCGGCGGCGGGGGCGGTACGATTCTGACCTGCACGCAGCCGCTGACGGAGGCGGGCAGGACCTGGGCCGCGGAGACGTTCTTCGGGGGCGAGTTCCCGGAGTGGGTGACGGTCCCGGATGCGGGGAAGCTTCGGGAGGATGCCGCACCGGAGAATTTCGCGAAGAGCCGTTTTGAAGAGGAGCCGGAGGGAATCTCCAGCGTGAAGCTTGTGGCAGCGGAGCCGAAGATCCGCAAGGACGCGACGCGGGTCGAGTGGAGAATCGAAAATGAGGGGAACCGGATGGTGTTCGCGGACCGTGCGCCGGTTCTGGAGATGAAGAACGGCGAGGACTGGGTGCAGGTGCCTTCGCAGTATGAGAATCACAGCCTGCCGGGATCGGTTCCGGGGCAGATCGGTGTGACGGTGCAGCCGGATGAGTTCGCGAGCTTCGCACTGGATCTGGAGATGTATGTGCCGCTGGAGGCGGGGACATACCGGATCGTGCAGAAGATCGGCGCGGCGCCGGATACGGCCGGTGTGGGGACGGTCGGTATACTTACGTTCGAGATTCAAGGATAATCAGACTCACTTTTGCCTGAGTTTTTTCCTACACAAGAGAAGCGGAGCACCCCCCACGGCGGG
>JAFPYK010000014.1 GCA_017412265.1 Lachnospiraceae bacterium | reverse complement strand
TTGAAGTTCTTCACCATGCAGGCGACGCGGATAAAGCTCTCGAAGCCCTCCTTGAACTCGTCGCTCTCCACCTCGCAGCAGGGCAGATGAGAGAAGGGCACGTGGAGCCTTAACATCTGGCGGGACACTGCGAAGAGACCGCACTGGGAGTCGGTCGGGCGCATGCCGTTCTCATAATACTCATCGTCGAGGGGCGCCCAGATCAGCACCGGCAGGCCCATGGCCTTAGCGATGTCGGCCGCGGCGGCTTCATTGCCGAAGTTGCAGTTGATGATGAAGACCGCGTCGACCTTCTCTGCCTTGAAGCGCTCGATGCAGGCCTCCGCGGAAGCATCGTCGTAGACCAGATCCTTAATTCCGATGCCCTTCGTATCCACGAAGGAGACCTTGTCGCTGGAGAAATTCTCTTCGATATACTTTACAAATCTCTCGCCGCGGATCTCCGCGGACTCCCAGGCAAGAAATGTCTTCGGCGGGCGATAATCGTTATCTCTGCGTAGCGCCACCAGACCGATTTTCACCTGATAATTCAACATATAACCACCTTCCTTTCCAATGTTTCACGATCCATGGAACTTAACTTCAGCATAACAAAAAAAGGACAGATTGGCAATCCGGCTTACAAAACCTTTTAAAGATATTTCGCGGAGTCGCAGTTGTGCTTGTTTTGGTTGCGAAACACGGGCGGTAGGGGTAAAATAAAACCAGTTTACAATACCTTGAGAAGAGACCGGAAGGGGGATGTATCATGAATATTTACCGTATGCCATGGAAACTGGTGCAGAACAAGCTGGATCGCTATCCGGGCGGAAGAGAACTGGACCGTTTCCGCGGGATCTGGCCGGGGGCGGATGACAACTGCCCGGAGGCATGGATCGGCTCGGATGTGCGAGTGAGGAATGTCGCGGAGAAGGATGACCCGAACGAAGGCTGCCAGGAGTGTGTGCTGCCGGACGGGCGCCGGATGTACCTGTTTGAGGCGATCCCGCTGGATCCGGAGGGGATGCTCGGCAAGGAGCACCTGGAGACGATCGGGCCGAAGATGGGTATCCTCGCGAAGCTTCTGGATGCGGAGAAGCAGCTGAAGCTTCAGTGCCACCCGGACCGCGCGTACGCGAAGAAGTGGTGGGATTCTGATTACGGCAAGGCGGAGAGCTGGTATATCATCAGCAAGAGAGACGACGTGGACGAGCCTCCGTATGTGTACATCGGATTCAAGGAGGGCATCACCCGCGAGAAGTTTGAGGAAGGCTTCTGGGAGGATGACGTGAAGAAGATGGAGGCCTGCTGCCACAAGGTGCCGGTCGAAGTCGGAGACGCATTCAACGTCGAGGCCGGCGCGCCTCACGCGATCGGCGCGGGCTGCTTCCTGGTGGAAGTGCAGGAGCCTTCGGATATCACGGTCGGCTGGGAGAGAAAGAAGGACGGCACCCAGGAGGAGCAGGACTTCTGGAATGAGCGGATGATGGGCTGCTACAACTATGAGGGGCAGAACTACGAGGAGAACTTAAAGCGCTTCCGCATCCCGCCCAAAACCCTCCGCGAGGGCGACTGGGGCAAGGAAGAGGTGATCATCGGAACCGCGCAGACCCCGTACTTCTCATTTACGAGGCTGGCAGCGGACAAGCCGGTGGACATCCTGGTGACGGGCCATCTGCAGCTGGGCATCACGCTCTCCGGGTCGGCGAAGCTGGTCAACGAAGAGGGCGAATTCGAGATTAAGAAGGCGGATGAATTCTTCCTGCCCGCGGGGCTTCAGAAGCTCACCGTGGTGCCGGGAGAAGAGGGGGTCAGCATGATTCTCTGCCATCCGGCAGGTGTGATAAGATAATGGCAGATAAACCCCGGAGGGCTTCTTTGGTGTGCCTTCCGGGGTGATTTTTTACGGGAAACGGATAAAGGAGGGACATATGCTTGCGAAATTAAACAGCCCGGTGATGTATCTGATCTGCGGCGTGATTGTTTTGTTTGTGGCAGCGGTCTGCATCGTCTTCGCGGTGCGGGCCTACCGGGCCGGCAAGGCCATCGGCATGGATGTGTCGAAGATGAAGCGGACGATTGTGGCGAGCGCGACATTTGCGGTGATCCCGAGTGTGGGAATCCTGCTGGGCGTGATCGCGCTGTCGGGGAGCCTGGGGACGCCCTGGCCGTGGCTGCGGCTCTCGGTGATCGGCGCCCTGCACTATGAGACGCAGGTCGCGGAGGCTGCCGCGGAGGCGTCGGGCGCGGGCGGGCTGTCGGCCGCGAACATGACACCTGAGACATTTACCACGATCGCCCTGCTGATGAGTGTCTGCATCATGTGGGGGATGGTCCTGATGACGGTGGACGGCAAGTCCTACATCCGCCGGCTCACGACGCCCAAGAAGCCGAAGGACGGCTCGAAGAAGAAAGGCCCGGATCTGTCGGGCTTCGGGGATACGGCTATGACAGCCATGTTCATCGGCCTGGTGTCGGCCTATATCGGAAGCTACATCGGGCAGATCGTCTCCGGTGAGGGGCTCTTCACCTTCCGCGGCTCGGCGCTTCCGATGGCAGTGGCCTGCGTCGGCGCGGCCGCGATGGGGGTCTTCCTCTGGATCCGCCGCAAATACAACGCAGAATGGGTAGACAGTTTCTCGCTGGCGGGAAGCATGCTGATCGCGATGTGCGCGGCCATCTTCCTGGGCAGAATCTGAGAGGAGGTGTGTGAGATGAAGGAATCGAAGAGCTATGAGCAGTATCTGAATACCACACACCGGCTGGGACGGGCCGCGACCGTGATCACGCTCGCGATGCTTCTGGCGGCCCCCTTCGTGATGGGCGCCTACCTCGGCGGGATGCCGAACTTCGGCGCGTTCCTGAAGGGCTTCCTGGCGATCGGCCTGGTCTACCTGATCAGCTGCATCGTCGAGTATTTTATCTATGTGCCGATGCTCGGGGCAGGAGGCAGCTATCTGGCTTTCATCACGGGCAACCTGATCAACATGAAGATCCCCTGCGCGATCAACGCGAGGGATATGGTGGACGCGAAGTCCGGCACGCCGGAAAATGAGATCATCTCCACGCTCTCGATCGCGACCTCGTCGCTGGTGACCATCCTGGTGCTGGTACTGGGCGTCGTGCTGATGATCCCGCTGCAGCCGGTGCTGCAGAGCCCCGCGCTCGCGCCGGCGTTTGAGAATGTGGTGCCGGCCCTGTTCGGGGCGATGGCGATGAAATACTACCGCGGTGAGCGCAAGATCGCGGCGATCACGCTTGCGGCGATGGCCCTGCTCTTCATCCTGGTGCCTTCGCTCTCCGGCGCGGTGAGCTTCATGATCATCCCGAGCGGCGCGATCGCGATCGGCCTGGCGCTCTTAAGACACTTGCGCGGACAGAAGGAGGGGAAGAGATGAGATACGTGTTATATGCGGTTCTGGCGCTTCTGGGGCTCCTTGTGCTGCTCCTTCTGATTGCGCTTGTCCGGACGCTTGTGAAGCCGCGCAAGGTCTCTTCCTGGAAGCCGGCGCTGGATCCGGAGAGGGAGGACCTGTACGCGCGCAAGCTCTCTGCGATGGTGCAGTATGAGACGGTCTCGCGCAGCGGCGAGGCGCAGAGGGAGAAGTTCCTGGGATTTCACAAGGTGCTCGAGGAACTCTTCCCGCTGGTGCATGAGAGGCTCGAGAAGACCGAGATTGACGGGAGCCTGCTGTACTTCTGGAAGGGAAAGCATTCTGACAAGCCGGTGGTGCTCATGAGCCACCAGGACGTGGTGCCCGCGGAAGGCGTCTGGGAGCACGAACCATTTTCCGGCGATATCGCGGACGGCAAGGTCTGGGGGCGCGGGAGCGCGGATACGAAATGCTCGGTGATGGCGTTCTTCCAGGCGGTGGAGGAGCTGCTTGCGGAAGGATACGAGCCGGAGCAGGATGTGTATCTGAGCTCGTCCAACACCGAAGAAGTGGGCGGTCCCGGCTGCCCGGCGCTGGTCGCGGAGCTGAAGAGAAGAGGCGTGAAGCCCTTCCTGGT
>JAFPYK010000112.1 GCA_017412265.1 Lachnospiraceae bacterium | reverse complement strand
TGGTATAAGGCGGCGCGTGGAAATACGTGGCCTCGATGGTAACGCCTCTCTTGGCGACCATATAGCCCGCCACCGGAGAGTCAATGCCGCCGGATAAGAGCAGCATGGCCTTGCCGTTCGAGCCGACCGGCATGCCGCCGAGGCCCGGAATCTCGTGCGAATAGACGTAGGCATGGCTCTGGCGCACCTCGATCGTGATCTTCTCCTGCGGATTCTTGATATCCACGGTCAGATTCGGGAAACGCTCCAGAAGATACCCGCCGACCTCCATGCAGATCTCCGGCGAAGTCATCGGATAATTCTTGTCCGCGCGCTTGCAGAAGACCTTAAATGTGACCTCGCGGTCCTTGTACGCCTCTGCGACGTAGCGGGCCGTCTCCTCGCGGATCGTCTCAAAACGCTTGTCCGAGATCACACGCATCGGGCAGATGCCCACGATACCGAAGACTCTCCTCAGGGTCTCCACGGTCTCCTCGTAATCATACACCTTCGGGCAGAACACAAAGACACGGCCGTTCTCACGCATCACCCGGAAATCCCCGGACAGGTGCTTCAGCGCGTTCTCGATCTGTACCCGCAGGCTCTCTTCAAAATTGCTCTTATTCTTTCCCTTAATACCGATCTCGCCGTACTTGATCAGAAACGCCCGGTAAATGTTCTCCTGCATGTTGTAAATCCCTTTCTGAAAGGCTGCTCAATGTCTGGTATATCTTCGAAGCACCGGCAGGAGCTCCGCCACCTGCTCCAGTGCGTAATCAATCTCTTCCTCGGTTGTCGTGACGCTCAGGGAGAAACGAAGCGTGCTGTCAAGCAGCGCATCCTCCACACCGATCGCCTTGAGTGTCCCGCTGAGTGCCGGGTGGTTCGACGAACACGCGGACCCGGACGAGACGTAGACGCCTCTCTCCTCCAGCGCGTGAAGAAGCACTTCCGCACGTACGCCGCGAAAGCTCACACTGACCACATGCGGAGCCGTCTCCTCGACGACGTCTCCCACCGCGTTCACCTTCACGTCGGGTAGCCTGCGCATCCCTTCGATCAGCCGCTTCTTCAGCCCGTAGAGCCTCTCGATCTTCTCCTCGTGGTCGGTGTAGATCTCCTTGACCGCCTGGCCGAGTCCCGCGATGCCCGGCACATTTTCCGTGCCGGAGCGCATGCCCTTCTGCTGTCCGCCTCCGTGGATCAGCGGGTTGACGCGCACCTATTCGTCGATGAAGAGGAAACCGATCCCCTTCGGGCCGTGAATCTTATGGCCGCTCACCGAGAGCAGGTCGATCCCCATGCGTTTGGGGTAGATCTGGAACTTTCCGTAGGCCTGGATCGCGTCCACATGGAAGATGATATCCGGCTTCTTCTCCTTGACGGCCTTCGAGATCGCGGCGACGTCCAGGACGCTTCCGACCTCATTGTTCACCATCATCACAGAGACCAGGATGGTATCCTCCCGGATCGCGTCAAGCAATGCGTCCATCTTCAGATGTCCCATCTCATCCACCGGGACATAGCTGACCTCAAACCCGCGGCTCTCCAGATAGCCCAGCGTATTGTAGATGCTGGCATGCTCGAAATTCGTGGAAATGATGTGCTTCCCGCGTCTCGCGTAGCACTCCGCCGTGCCGATCAGGGCCATATTGTTCGACTCCGTGCCGCCGGAGGTGAAGCAGATCTCCTTCTCCTGCACCTTCAGGGACTGGGCGATCGCCTTTCTCGCGTCACGCACGTACCGTTCGGCTCCCAGACCCTTGGTGTGAAGCGAAGAAGGATTCCCGTAGTCCTCCTCCATCGTCTTCATCATAATCTCGCGCACCGACGCAAACGGTCTCGTCGTCGCCGCATTATCCAGATATGCTTCCACTCTGCTTCCTCTCTTCCTCATACAGCTCTGCCTCCGCCATCACAAGCGACAGGATGCAGAGCCCGGCGGTTTCTGTCCTTAAGATCCTCTTGCCGAGCGTCACCGGCACAATCCCGGCCTGCTCCGCGAGGATCACTTCTTCTTCCTCAAATCCGCCCTCAGGCCCGATCAGGACTCCGAGGCTTTTCTTCCCGGCGGCTTCCTTCACGGCCTCCGCCGTCCTTCTCATCCCCTCCGCACATTCGTACGGAAGGATGGCCGCCTCCATCGCCGCGGCTTCCTTCACCGCGTCGGCGTATGCCATCACCGGACATACCTCCGGAACGATCCCGCGCCCGGACTGCTCGGCAGCCCCCTTCGCGATCGCGTTCCAGCGTTCCAGCTTCTTCGCTTCCTTCTTCGCGTCGTCAAGCTTCACGATCGTCCGCTTCATCATAACCGGAACGATTCTCGAAGCCCCCAGCTCGACCGCTTTCTGGACGATCAGCTCCATCTTGTCCTTCTTCGGCAGGCCCTGATATAACGTGATGCGGACCGGCAGCTCCTGCTCACACTCTTCGCGTCGCAGGATCTCGGCGCTCATCCCCGCGTCGGAAAACGCAAGAATCCGGCACTGGTAATCCGTGCCCGCCCCGTCACACAATGTGATCTCATCGCCGGGGCGCATGCGCAGCACCTGCCGGATATGATTCACCTCCGGGCCCGACAGGCAGATCTGCCCGTCAGCGATCCCCGAAGAATCCACGAAAAAACGGCTCATCCGTTACCTCCATCTGGCCGCAAATGCTCTCCAGTCGCCCATTCTGCGGCATTCCAGCACTTCAAATCCGTTGCGGACCAGCGCCTCTCTCACTTCATCCTCTCTGGAATCGATGATCCCGGAGGAGATAAATACCGCGCCGGGCTTCATCAGGCTCCCGACCGCGCCGGAGAGCGGGATGATCACGTCCGCCAGGATATTGGCGACGATCAGGTCATAAGGCCCGTTAAGCTCTGATGAGAAGCCTTCATCCGATATGATGTCCCCGGCGAAGAGCTTTAAGTCCTCCGAGTCCACCCCGTTGATCCGCACATTTTCCTCCGCGGCACTCACCGCGTTCGGATCAATGTCGACCGCGTCCACCGGGCCTGCGCCCAGCTTCTTCGCGATGATTGCGAGAATACCGCTCCCGGTTCCTGCATCCAGCACCCGGTCGCCTCTCTTCATGTAGTCCCGGATCGCCCCGATACAGAGCCTGGTCGTCTCGTGCGCGCCCGTGCCGAAGGCCGTTCCGGGATCCATCTCGATCACCAGATCGCCCTCCCTGGCGTCATCATACGACTCCCAGGTCGGCTTGATGACGATCTGCTCGTCCACGCGGAACGGCTTAAAGAACGCCTTCCAGTTGTTGACCCAGTCCTCTTCCCGTGTCTGCTCCACATGAACGCGGCCTTCTCCGATCTCGAGAAAGCTTCTCATCGCGTCCAGCTTCGCCTCGACCTCGTGCACGGTCTTCTCCGCGTCACAGTCCTCCTCCAGGTAGAAGCAGACCTGCGCGGTGCCGTCATCGTCCTTCGGATCCGGAAGATAATCGATAAACATCGCTTTCTTCTCTTCCTCCGTGATCGGCCTGGCGTCAATCGTCTCGACCGACGTGATTCCCATCTCCATCAGCGCGGCAATCACAGCCTCTTCCGCGGCCTCGGTCGTCTCTATGATAAATTTCGTCCAGCTTTGCATTATTTGAAAAAGCCTTTCTTCTTCTTCGCGGAGTTCACGGTGCCTTCACGGTCGGCCTTCTGGCCGCCGATCGACTCGTCAAATCTCCGCAGAAGCTCCTTCTGCTCCGAATTCAGTTTCTGAGGAACCGACACGATGAGCGTCACATAGTGATCGCCCCGCACACCGGGTGTCCGGCTCATCGGATCCGGCACGCCCTTGCCGCGCAGGCGCACGCGTGTATCGGTCTGCGTCCCGGGCTTCACGGTATACATGATATCGCCGTCCACCGTAGGGATGCGCACCTCGCCGCCGAGCGCTGCCGTCGCGTAGCTGATCTGGGCCGTCGAATAGATGTCCAGATTCTGGCGCTGGAAGATCGGATGACGTCCGACCGAGACCTCCACCAGAAGGTCGCCTCTCTCACCGCCGTTCGTGCCGGGCTCGCCCTTGCCGCGCAGGCGGATGCTCTGTCCGTTGTCAATACCCGCAGGGATCGATACCTCGATCCGCTTGCGGCTGCTGATATATCCGGCGCCTCCGCAGTCCGGGCACTTGTCCCGGATGATCTTGCCGGTGCCGTGGCAGTCCGGGCAGGTGGTCACATTTCTCACCATGCCGAACATCGACTGCTGCGTCATCACGACCTGGCCCTTGCCTCCGCACTTCGGGCAGGTCTCAGGCGTCGTTCCGGGCTTTGCCCCGGTCCCGTGACAGGTCGCGCACTCGTCCTTCAGCGTCAGGTCCAGCTCCTTCGTAGCTCCCGCGATCGCCTCATCAAATGTGATGCTGACCGCCGCGCGCAGATTCGCGCCGCGCATCGGCCCGCGGTAGCCGGAACGGGTTCCTCCGCCGAAGATGTCGCCGAAGCCTCCGAATCCGCCGAAGCCTCCGCCTCCGAAAAGATCGCCGAAGATATCCGAGAAGTCCATGCCGCTGAAGTCAAATCCGCCAGCGCCTGCGCCGCCCTGCTCAAACGCCTGGTGGCCGAACTGGTCGTACTGTCTTCTCTTATCGGCATCCGAGAGCACCGCGTACGCCTCCGAAGCCTCTTTGAATTTCGCTTCCGCATCCTTGTCGCCCGGATTCATGTCCGGATGATACTTCTTGGCCAGGGCACGGTACGCTTTCTTGATCTCATCTTCCGTGGCGGTCTTCGATACGCCGAGGACCTCATAATAATCTCTTTTATCTGCCACTTACTTCACCCCGTTATCTATCCGAAAAACTTCATAAATGCAGAGAAGGAAGATCCTCCTCTGCATTAACTTTTATACTATATCAGAATTTTGTCCGCTTGTCCATCAGATCTCGCGGAAGTCTCCGTCAACGACACCGTCGTCGGAAGGACCGCTCTGATAGCCGCCCTGAGGGCCTGCACCGGCGTTCGGATTACCCTGCGCGCCTGCAGCCTGGGCCTGCTCATAGACCTTCTGGAAGAGCTTCTGGGCGCTGCCCATCAGCTTCTCCTGCGCGGCCTTCAGGTCCGCGACCTCGCCTTCGCTCATGACCTCCGGGTTGGCCTTCTGAGCCAGCTCTTTCAGTCTCTGCGCGTCCGCTTCCACCGCAGCCTTGTCCGTAGGATCGATCTTGTCGCCGACCTCTTCCATGGCCTTCTCGACCTGGAATACCATCGACTCCGCGTCGTTCTTCGCGTCGACCGCTTCCTTACGCTTCTTATCCTGAGCCTCGAACTCCGCAGCTTCCTTGACAGCTCTCTCGATCTCGGCGTCACTCATGTTCGAGCCAGCGGTGATCGTGATGTGCTGCTCGCGGCCGGTTCCCAGATCCTTCGCGGATACATTGACGATGCCGTTGGCATCGATATCAAATGTAACCTCGATCTGCGGGACACCGCGTCTTGCCGGCGGGATTCCGTCCAGACGGAACTGTCCGAGGGACTTGTTATCTCTTGCGAACTGTCTCTCACCCTGGACGATATTGATGTCCACGGCCTGCTGGTTATCCTCGGCGGTCGAGAAGATCTGGCTCTTTCTGGTAGGAATGGTCGTATTTCTCTCGATCAGGTGAGTTGCCACACCGCCTAGAGTCTCGATCGAAAGGGTCAGAGGGGTAACATCCAGAAGCAGGATGTCGCCGGCGCCCTTGTCGCCGCCTAATTTGCCGCCCTGGATCGAAGCACCCAGAGCAACGCACTCATCCGGGTTCAGGGTCTTGGAAGGCTCATGTCCGGTCAGGGCTTTGACCTTATCCTGCACCGCAGGAATACGGGTCGAACCGCCGACTAAGAGGACTCTGCCAAGCTCCGCAGCCGTCACGCCTGCGTCACGCAGAGCGTTCTGCACCGGGATCGTGGTTCTGTCAACCAGGTCATGGGTCAGCTCATCGAATTTCGCCCTCGTCAGGTTCATGTCGAAATGCTTCGGGCCCTCAGCCGTCGCCGTGATGAACGGAAGGTTGATGTTGGTGGTCGTCGCGGTGGACAGCTCCTTCTTCGCCTTCTCAGCGGCCTCTTTCAGTCTCTGCAGAGCCATCTTG
>JAFPYK010000111.1 GCA_017412265.1 Lachnospiraceae bacterium | reverse complement strand
GCACCTGTTCCTGTCGCAGACGGACAGCAGCGGGAAGGCGCTCAATCCTTCCGCAGTGATCGCGAAGATCCGGCTGATCTTCCCGGGACTTAAGACCGAGGAGGACGCCGCGCGGGCGAAGGAGGTATCCTACCGGCTGCGGGGCGACGACGGGCTGGGATTCCTGGCGGAGGAGATGAAGAAGCCGGAGGAGGCGAGGGATTCGCTGACTCCGGAGCTGGTGCGCTATTACCTTCGGCACGGCCGGGAGGACGAGCTGGACCGGCTTCTGGAGGGCGTCTTCTACAGCGGCGCAGCAGAGCCTTTGGCGCCGGCGGACGCAGAGCTTCTGTACGGGACTCATTTGCACGGAAGTGTGACTGGCCTTACGCAGTATGCGGCCTGCCCGTTTAAGTATTTCGCGAATTTCGGGCTGAGGCTTGCGGAGCGCGAGGAGTACGAGGTTCGGGCGCTGGACCTGGGGAATGTGCTGCATGACGCGGCGGAGCGCTTCGGACAGGCCTGCAGGAGGGAGGGGCTCTCCTGGGGCGAGCTGTCGGATGAGAAGAGAGACGCGCTTGCGAGGGCGGCTCTCTCGGAGGCGGTTGAGAACTACGGGGAGGGCCTGTTCCACAAGGACAGCCGCAGCGAGCATCTGGCCGCGCGGCTTGAGAATTCCTTCCTGCGGACGATGAAGGTCCTGTGCCGGCAAGTGGCGCAGGGCGAGTTTGAGCCCGCCGCGTTTGAGGCCGGATTCGACCGGATTCCGGAGCTGAGCTATGACCTCGGCGAGGGCAGGAGGCTGACGCTTCGGGGGCAGATCGACCGGATTGATACGGCCAGGGTAGGAGAGAAACTGTACGTCAAGGTGATTGATTATAAGACCGGAAGCGAGAAATATGACTGGGCGCGGATGTACGCGGGGCTGCAGATGCAGCTGCCGGTGTATCTGAAGGGCGCCCTCGCGCACGAGGCGCGGATGGAGAATGAGGAGACTCGACCGGCGGGATTCCTGTACTACCAGATGCAGGACCCGTTTGTGAAGAATAAGACCGAAGAGCAGGCAGAGGACGCGTATCTGCGGGAACTGCGGCCGAACGGCCTGCTTAATGAGACACCCGGGGTGCTGACGGCGCTGGATCGCGAGCTGGGCGTTGGAGAGGAACTGGCCGAGAGCGTGAGCTCGGCGGTAGTTCCGGTGACGACGACCAAGAGCAGGACGCTCGCCCAGAAGGGAACCGAGGTGGTATCGGAGATCGGCCTGTCGCACATTCTCAGGCGGACCGATGAGAACCTGACGCGCTTCGGCAAAGAGATCCTTCAGGGCAGCAATGCGGCGATGCCTTACCAGTACAGCCTGTCGGCGGATGACAATGCGTGCAGCCACTGCGCGTACCGGGCTGTCTGCGGGTTTGACCGGAGGATGGGAGATTTCCGCTACCGGATGCTTGAGAAGGCGGATAAGGCGCAGGTCCTGGAGTGGATGGCCGGGAGAGAGGAGCCGGAAGATGAGTGAAGTTCGTTGGACAGAAGAACAGAAGAAGGTGCTTGACCTGCGGGGACGAAGCATCCTGGTCTCCGCGGCGGCGGGCTCCGGCAAGACTGCGGTTTTGGTGGAGCGCATCATCCGCAAGGTGACCGATCCGGTGCATCCGCTGGACCTGGACCGGCTGCTGGTCGTGACATTTACCCGCGCCGCCGCGTCGCAGATGAAGGACCGGATCCGCGAGGCGCTGCTTGCGAAGCTGACGGAGCAGCCGGGCAACCGGCACCTGCAGAAGCAGGAGATGCTCCTGGCAAATGCGAACATCCAGACGATCGACAGCTTTTGCCTGCAGGTGGTGCGGGAACATTTCGCGGAGACGTCGCTGGATCCGGCGTTTCGTGTGGTGGATGACGCCGAGCTGAAGCTGATGGAGCATGAAGTGCTCGAGGAGATCCTGGAGGAGCATTATCAGGCGGAGGACGCGAAGTTCCTGGCCTATGTCGAGCGGTTCTGCCCGATGCGCAACGATAAGAGGGCAGAAGAGGCGGTGCTTGGCCTGTACCATGCGGCGCTTTCGGATCCCTGGCCGGTGAAATGGCTGAGGGACCGGCTGGCCATGTTCTCGGAGGATCCGGCGGATGCTTCCTGGATGAAAGTGCTGATGGATCTTGCGAAGATGCGGCTGGAGGGCATCGCGGTGTACTCGGAGCTTGCCTGCAGGATCGCAGAGGAGGCGGACGGGCCGGAGATCTTTCTGCCGGTGCTTCTGCCGGAACGGGACGAGATCGCAAGGCTCTGCGCCTGTGAGACCTACGATGAGCTGGCGGAGAGGCTGCAGGCATTTACCGATAAATTTGCATCACTCAGCAGAAAGAAGGGGTTTGACCCGGAGAAGCGGGAACTCGTCAAAGCACTGCGGGACAGCTACAAAGAGAAGCTGAAGGACCTGAAGGAGGACTTCTTCCCGGCTTCTGCAGAGGAGATCCATGCGGACCTGCAGGCGATGCGTGGACCGATGGAGGGCCTGGTGGCGCTCACGGAGGAGTTCTTCCTGCGGATGCAGGAGACGAAGCAGGAGCGGCATGTGGCGGACTTCTCGGATCTGGAGCATTTCGCGCTGGAGATCTTGTGTGAGCCTGACGAGAGCGGGAGCGGGATCCGGCCGAAGGAGGCTGCGGAGGAGTACCGGCGGCAGTTTGAGGAGATCTATATCGATGAATATCAGGACTCCAATCTGGTGCAGGAGTACATCTTAAGCTCGATTTCAAGGGATTCTACTGTTGTAGAAGGATTTGGACCTTCAAACTTGTTCATGGTGGGTGACGTCAAGCAGAGCATCTACCGGTTCCGGATGGCGAGGCCGAAGCTCTTTCTGGACAAATATGCTTCCTATGAGCACCTGGTTCCGGAAGCGGAGCCGCAGACCGACCACGTGCGCGTCGACCTGCGCAGCAATTTCCGCAGCCGCAAGGACGCGGTGCTGGAGCCGGTCAACGCGGTGTTCCGGCGCCTGATGCGTCCTGAGATCGGCGGAATCCTGTATGACGATGACCACGCCCTTTACGGCGGGGGAGAGTATCCGCCGACCGAGGAGCGCATCTCTGATTCGTGCGAGCTGCTGCTTCTGACCGACGCGCAGGAGGAGGCCTTTGAGACGGGCCTGCCGGAGTCCCCGGTCGTAGACGTTCTCTCGGACCGGGAGCTGCAGGCGAAGGTGATCGCGGCAAAGATCCGGGAGCTGACCGATCCGGAGAGCGGGATCCGTGTCTACGACCGCAAGGCCGGGGCCTATCGCCCGGCGGTCTGCGGTGACATCGCGATCCTGCTCAGGACGATGAGCGGCTGGGCGGAGGTATTCACAGACACTCTGCAGAGAGAGGGAATCGCGGCGTACGCGGATACCGGTAAGGGATACTTCTCCGCGGTGGAGGTGCGCACCCTGCTCTCTATGCTGCAGGTGATCGACAACCCCCGCCAGGATATCGCGCTTGCCGCAGTGCTTAAGGGAATGTTCGGCTTCACGGAGCCGGAGCTTGCCGCCATCCGGATCTTCGACCGGGAGTCGGATTATTACGGCGCGCTGATTCATTTCGCAGACAATGCCCCGGAGGGGAGCTGCCGGGAGAAATGCAGGGATTTCCTCGCACTTCTCGGCGGGCTTCGCGAGCGGGTGCCGTACTTGCGGGTGCATGAGATGATTGATGAGATCTTCCGTGTGACCGGGTATGACCGGTATGTGCGCGCGCTTCCCGGCGGGGAGAGACGCATGCGCAATCTCCGGATGCTCTCGGAGAAAGCCGTGGCCTCGGAAGCCGGCGGCAGCCGCGGACTGTTCCATTTCGTGCAGTACATCGAGCAGATGCACAAATATGAGATGGATTACGGGGAGGCGGATCCGGCAGGCGAGGGGCGCGACAGTGTCCTGATCTTAAGCATCCATAAGAGCAAGGGTCTGGAGTTCCCGATCGTATTCGTTGCAGGGCTGGAGAAGAAGTACAACCTGTCGGATGAAAACGCGCAGGTCCTGGTGCATCCGGATTACGGGATCGCACCGGTCTTCCGGGATCCGGAGCTTCGGATCGAGCGTCCGTCCCCGGTACGCAACGCACTTGCGGAAGAGCTGCGGATTCAGGACTTCGGCGAGGAGCTTCGCGTGCTCTACGTGGCGATGACGCGGGCAAAGGAGAAGCTGATCCTGGTCGGCTGCGAGGAGAAGAAGAAGGACAAGGAGAAAGACAAGGACAAGGAGAAGCAATTCCTGCCGGAGCTGGTTGCGGCGCACTGCAGGGGCAGGCTCCCGGCGGAGCTGATCCGCAGCTGCCAGAACTACCGCGATCTTTTGCGGATCGCGGCGGCGGGAGACGCCGGCGTGGACCTTCGGGTGACGCGGATTACCAGAGAAGAGCTGCTGGCATCGTCGGAGAGCGAGCGGGAGGCCCGCAGGGTAAGGCTTGCCCAGGCGAGGGCGTACATCGACGCGCGCCGCGGGGAGGAACAGGGCGATCCGACGCTGCAGGCGCAGATCGAGGAGCTTCTCCGGAGGCCGTCGGAGACGGCCGGACGGCAGATCCCGGTGCGTTTCTCCGTGTCGGAGCTTAAGATGGCCGACCGAGAGGAGAGCATCTATGAGCAGGCCGACGCGCAGATGTTCGAGACGCCGCTTCCACGCTTCATGAGAGAGGATGAGGAGGCAGACGAGGAGATCCGCGGCGCAGCCCTCGGCACGGTCTATCACAAGATCTTCGAGGTGCTTACCTGGACGGAGGATATGACCCGCGAGGAGATGGACGCGGCGCTTGACGCAATCGTCTCTCAGGGGTTCTTGAGTGCAGAGGAGCTGGCCGCCGTGAAGCCTTACCGGATCTGGAAGTTCGTCTCTTCGGACCTCGCGAAACGGATGGCGCGGGGACATGTGCACAAGGAGCAGCCATTTGTCATGGGTGTGCCTGCTGAGGAGATCCTGCCGGGCTGCGGCAGCTCGGAGATGGTCATGGTGCAGGGAATCATCGATGCGTTCTTCGAGGAGGAGGACGGGCTTGTGGTGGTCGACTACAAGACTGACCGGGTGCCCGAGCATGGCGGCGAGGACTACCTGCGGGAGAAGTATCACAGGCAGCTGGAGCTCTATGCGGAGGCGCTTGAGAAGGCGACCGGCAAGCCGGTCAAGGAGTGCATCATCTATTCGGTGCGGCTTGGTGAGACGATCCGGCTGTGAGGCCGGTGAGCCAACAGGAGTCCGGAGAAGATGCAGGGAGTATGACACAACATGGGGCTGTCGCACGAAACGATTGCGACAGCCCCATTGCATTTTCAGTTTTGATAGGGGATAATATGAGAAATCAGCGAATATCCATGAACTGCAGTTATTGTTGATACATTTGTAGGGTGATACTATGAAGAATCTTGTGAAATGGTTACTGCCCCTGTTGCTGGGGCTGATCTTGACGGCAGGACTGTAGGGTGCCGCGGCGAAGGCAGAGGGAAGCAGCCGAGAGAAAAACTATGTCTATACGGAAGCCGATCATGCACTGCTGGACCGGGATGTATTTGCCCGGATTTCGGAAGTGGAAGCTTCCGCCGCGAGCACGATGAAGGTGAGCACCGGACAGCTGACGGAAGAAGATTATGCCGCCATGGTTCCGGCTGTGATCGAGGCAGTTCAGAGCTCGAAGACGTATGTACAAGGCTCGCTTCAGAGAAACGGCGATTTTCTGGTCTGGCAGACAACGGTGGGCATTCCCTGCTGCTACAGCCCCAGAATGGAGGCTAAGCGGCATCATACGACGGATCAGATGTCAAGAGAAGAGATGAGGAGGATCGAAGCGGAGGCAGAGGCTTTTTCAGCCGGTCTGAGAAAAGAAGCTTCGGTCAACACGATCACGCCGGGATCTGTCGAGATCGGTCTGATTCAGCCGTTCTGGGAGAGCAATTCCGATTACAAGGACAGTGATTTTCTCACTTATTCCCCTTACTACAAGAGCATGTGGGCCTCTCTCAGCGAAGCGACCGGAGGCTCTTCCGATTATCGTTTTACGATGGAGAACGCTACGATCGATCATATCGCATCGGCCATGGAGAATTGTGCCCTGGTAATGCTGGATTCGCATGGTTCCACCGATTATGAGGGGAGCGGCGGCGACTATACCAGCAAGGCAAACTGCTCTTATCTCTGTCTGTCAACCAGCACCGGCATCACCAGGGAGGATACGCAGTGGAAGAATGGGCCATTTGGCATGTATGCTGATGCGATCAGAGGGAGCGATTATTCTTATGTCAGCGGACAATGTATCGTGAATCATATGAATACTTCCGCACCGGACAGCTTCGTCTACGCCGGTATCTGTCTTGGCATGGCAACGGACGGCATCTGCAAGCCCTTACGCGCAAATGGTGTTGAGGCGATGGATGGATATTCCGAGTCGGTAACGTTCTACGGTGAAAAGCTCTATATGCAGACCATTCTGGAAAGTCTCAAAAACCGGACGAATCTGGCTGCGGCAGTTGCCCACGCAAAAGATGTTCACGGGAACTGGGATCCTGCATTCAGCTCGTATTCGTTTTCGGAGGCTGTAGAGGAGAGAGTTGCTTTT
>JAFPYK010000110.1 GCA_017412265.1 Lachnospiraceae bacterium | reverse complement strand
CTTGACGATCTCCTTGCAGGAAGGAACCTTGCAGTCCAGGACACGAAGAGGATTCTTCTTCATGCGCTCTCTGCAGGTCGAGCAGAGCTGGTCCTCATGGCCCTTCAGATAAGCCAGGAGCGCGTCATTGTAGCTCTTACGGCATTCCTTGCAGCCGATGCTGTTGATGTGAAGCTTCGCGTCCTGCAGGCCGAGACGGCGGATCAGGGACGTGATCAGCGTGATCAGCTCAACCTCTGCGAGAGGGCTCTCGGAACCGATGAATTCCACGCCGAACTGGTGATGCTGACGCAGTCTGCCGCTCTGCGGCTGCTCATACCGGAATGCCTGCGTCACATAGTACAGCTTGGCAGGCCCGCTCTCAGCATACAGGTTGTTCTCCAGATATGCCCGGATCACGCCCGCGGTGCCTTCCGGCTTTAAGGTGATGCTGCGTCCGCCCTTGTCTTCGAAGGTATACATCTCCTTCTGGACAACGTCTGTCGTATCGCCGACGCCGCGCTGGAACAGAACGGTGTGCTCAAATGCCGGCGTGATGATCTCCTTCATGTGATAGGTCTTCGCCAGGTCTCTCGCCATCTTCTCGATGACCGAGCGCTTGTGCATCGACTCGCCGAACCAGTCCTGTGTCCCCTTGGGTCTCTGTGTAATCATACGGATTCCTCCCCCTTCGTCTCCGCCGCAGCCTGTCTCGACAGCGCGCGGATCCGGTGATAACCTTCGTTATATTGTGAAATCAGTTCCCGGATCTCATCAAAGGAGGGGTCTCCCACCACCCTTTGAAAAGCCAGGTAGATCTGCATGTCAAAATTCTTGATCTCGTCCACCATCAGTTCCATGGCGGCTTCCACGCGAAATGCCTCGCGGTACGGGCGGTCTGACACCAGCGCGGAGAATACATCGCACACTCGAAGGATTCTCGCCCCGAGCGGGATGGACCTGCCCTTCAGATTGTCCGGATAGCCGCTCCCGTCATAATTCTCATGATGATGAAGCACCATCTGGCAGACATCCTCGTCAAATCCCTCCTTCGACAGAGAGAGATAGCCGAGCGTCGGATGCGTCCTCGTATATCTGGTCTGTTCGATCTCCAGATGATGTGCGTCGGCCCGGTGCAGGTACTGCCAGATCTCAAGCTTGCCCACATCATGAACGACTCCCGCGAGCGCCAGCTGATAGCAGAACTCCTCCGGAAGCTCCAGCTCATGCCCGAGGCGATAGGCCAGATTACTGACCAGAATCCCATGGCACATCTCGTCAGAGAGATCGCATATGATGGGATTGGCGGACATCTCCGCGAGAACATCTGCAATTCGCTGCATTGTCATTTCCAACCTGCCTTTATGCCAGCGGCATTCTCCGCTTGCGTTCAATCATCTCGTCGATTCGCTCCAGGTAATCCCGGATGCTCTTGACATTGTCTGCGCGTTCGATCCGGTTCTGCGCCGGATACACGAATTTCGATGTGGCTCCCGCGCCGCACGCCAGGATGGTCTGCATCTCCTCCATGATCAGGATGTTATACAGGCCTTCTCTGCCCGGACGCGCATAGCCGACATTTTCCAGATTCTCCGCCATATTCTTCTGGCGGTACAGATAATACGGCCGATAGCCGTGCTCTCTTGCAAATGCGACGCTTCGCCGGAGGCTCTCCACCGTATCTGTAGGTGTGAGGTCCTCATAGCGGTCAATCTCCCGCACCAGCCGGGATGCCCGCTTGAGCGCCAGCGTATGGACCGTCACGCTCTCCGGCGCAAGGATGCCGATCTGCCGAAGCGTTTCGGACACATCGTCTGCATTCTCACCCGGAAGCCCCAGGATCAGGTCCATATTGATGTTGTCGTGGCCGGCCTCTCTCGCCCATGCAAATGCGCGCCGGATATCCTCCACCGTGTGGCGCCGTCCGATGAGGTCCAGCGTCTCCTGCTTCATGGTCTGCGGATTGATCGATATGCGGCCGACCCCCATCTTCTTAAGAACCGTGAGCTTCTCCGGCGTCAGGCTGTCCGGCCGGCCGGCTTCCACGGTGAACTCTCTCACCTGGTCCATCGGGAAGTTCGACTGAATCGTGTCAATCAGGCGTCTCAGCTGTTCTGCAGACAGCGACGTAGGGGTGCCGCCCCCGACATAGATGGCGGTGATCCGCTTGCCGGCAGCCATCTCGGCCGTGGCCTGAATCTCGCGGAACAGGCAGTCCAGATAAGACTCCATCACATTCCGGTATTCTTCCACCGGATAGGACGTAAATGAGCAGTACAGGCAGGTCGTCGGACAAAAAGGTATGCCGATATAGACGCTGATCTCATCGCTCACAGAGATGCCGGAGAACAGCTCTCTCTCAGTCATCGCGATCTGTGCCGCGGTGCAGGCCTTCTCCTCGCTTACGCGATAGTCTGTTCGCAGGCGGCTGACCGCCTCTTCCTGCGTTGCACCTTCTTCATACCACTGATAAGGCAGCTTGGTCGGGCGCACACCGGTGAGCGTCCCCCAGGGAAGCTCTGTGTGTAAAAGCTCCGAGAGAATCTCATAGATCAGATCCTTGTGGATCATCCGAAGCTCCCGCTTCCAGGCCAGCTCTGTCATATCATCCTGCATAGGCAGGGGTCTCTTCCCTTCGGCAAGCCGTCCGTGATCCGACACTCGCATGCGAAGCTCATGATCGTCCCGATCGAGGACAATCACGACATCACAGGCCTCCTCCTGATGCAGCAGGATCTTCTCCTTCGGGTAGAATGCCTTGACGAGCGAGATGCAGTCATAGGCAAATTCCTCCCGGTTCATGATCAGTCTTACCATCCGAACCTGCCTTCCTGCAGATACGGATTATACTGCGCTTCATATCCGATCGTTGTGGACTCCCCGTGCCCGGGAAGAACCTGGACCGACGCCGGAAGGTCCTTGAGCTTCCGCACGGAAGCCAGGATCTGTCTGGTATTGCCGGTGGGCAGATCCGTCCGCCCCACGCTCTCCGCAAACAAGGTGTCCCCGGAGACCAGAACCTGTTCCTTCTCAAAATAATAACAGCAGCTTCCGGCCGTATGCCCGGGTGTCGCGATGACCTTGCAGTCAAGCCCTGCATAGTGAAGCTCCTCACCGTCACGCAGCAGCCGGTCAGGAACCAGCCCGAAACCGTCACCGGTCTGATAAGTTAGATTCTTCACCGGGTCATTTAACAGCCCGGCCTCCGCCTCAAGGGCGCAGACAGGCACCTGATGATTCCTGCGAAGCTCCTCTGCGGCCAGAATGTGGTCAAAATGTCCGTGCGTCAGATAGATGGCTCTCAGAAGGCAGCCTTCGGAGCGGATCCAGTCGTTGATTCTGCCGGCCTGATCCGCAGGGTCTACAAGAACCGCTTCCTTTGTCTCTTCATGGATCAGCAGATAACAGTTCGTGCCGACCATGCCCAATACTTTCTGACTCACTCTCATGACATTATACTCTCTGAATATCTAATACACCGGCGACCCCTCGGACCTTGCCGATGATACTGTTGAGGAAATCGACGCTTCCCACTTCAAAACCGATATTGATCGTCGCAGTTCCCTGCTTGCTGGTTCTGCAGTTCAGGGACTTCATATCGATACCGTTCTCTGTGAAAATGCGTGAAATATCAACCAGCATGCCGGTGCGGTTGTTGGCATAGATCATGATCTCCACAGAGTAAAGCGCATCTTCCGGCTTCACATCCTCCGGCAGGCTCCATTCCGCGTCAATCAGGCGTTCTCTCTCATGCTCCGGCAGATTGATGACATTGATACAGTCGGTCCGATGAATCGAAACACCGCGCCCGCGTGTGACAAAGCCGACGATCTCATCGCCGGGAACCGGATTGCAGCACCGGGAGAAACGCACCGCAAGATCATGCATGCCTTCCACGGTGATACCGCTCTTCTTCTTGTGAGAACGCTCCGGCTTGACCACTTGGCTCTCGGTAGTGTCCGGATCACCGAGGGATGCGAGGATCTGTGCGTCGGAGATGTCTCTCTTCTCCTTCTTCCTCTGCTCATCCAGCAGCTTGTTGATAATCTGGCCTTCCTTCAGGCCTCCGTGCCCGACGGCCGCACACATGGAATCCCAGTCCTTAAAGCCGTATTTCTTGAGACATTTCTCCAGATACTCCGGCTTCATCAGGTCGCTAAGGAGGATCCCGCGGCTCTTGCAGTAACTGTTGATCAGTTCCTTGCCGCGTACGATATTGTCTTCCTTGAACTCGCTCTTGAACCACTGGTTGATCTTGTTGCGCGCCTGTGTGCTCTTGACCACCTTGAGCCAGTCACGGCTGGGACCTCTGGAATTCTGGGATGTGATGATCTCGATCTGGTCGCCGTTCTGGATCGTATAATCGATCGGGACCAGCTTGCCGTTGATCCTTGCGCCGACCATCTTGTTGCCGACCGCGCTGTGCACGCTGTAGGCGAAATCGATCGGCGTCGACCCGGCAGGGAGTGTCTTCACATCGCCCGTGGGCGTAAAGCAGTAGACATTCTCAGAGAACAGGTTTAAATCGCTCTTGATCAGGTTCAGGAACTCCTGGTTGTCATCCAGGTCTCTCTGCCACTCCAGGATCTGTCTCAGCCAGGCAAGCTTCGCCTCCTCACTGTCAGCGGACTTGCCGTCCGGGTTCTCTTTATACTTCCAGTGGGCAGCGATACCGTATTCCGCCGTGCGGTGCATCTCGTAGGTCCGGATCTGGATCTCGAAGGGTCGCCCGTCCGAAGAAAGCAGCGTCGTATGCAGCGACTGATACATGTTCGGCTTGGGCATCGCGATATAATCCTTGAAACGTCCCGGAATCGGCGTATACATCTCGTGGATGATGCCAAGCGCG
>JAFPYK010000109.1 GCA_017412265.1 Lachnospiraceae bacterium | reverse complement strand
GTGCGCCCCTGGATGTTATACAGGATCACCGGGATATCAATCGCGTTCGCGGTCCTGCCGAAATGCTGGTACAGGCCGTTCTGCGTCGCCTTGTTGTAATAAGGCGAGACCAGAAGCACTGCGTCCGCACCCGCCTTCTGCGCCTCCTGCGACAGATAGATCGCGGTCTCCGTGCTGTTCGAGCCCGTGCCTGCGATCACGGGGATCCGGTGCGCGGTATAATCCACCGCCGCGCGGATCACTTCGATGTGCTCCTCATGCGAGAGCGTCGACGCCTCGCCCGTCGTGCCGACGATCACGATCGCGTCCGTTCCGTTCTCCACCTGGTAATCAATCAGGCGGTGCAGCGCCTCATAATCCACCTCTTCATTCGCGTGCATCGGGGTTACGATTGCGACACCTGCTCCGGTAAATACTGCCATGTTCTTCTCCTTTTCCGGGAAGCTCCTCTTCCCTTACCTGCTCCGGCGGGCCCTTCGGCCCTCCGCCAAATACAAAAGCCGGCGATCACGCCGGCCCCTAAAGAACAATCACACTGAATACGTCCGCACAGCCGCGGGCAAGATATCCTTCATTCTTTAGGTAGCGCTCCATCGATTGATGACAGTCATACGGATCTTCTCCGTACACCCAGGACGCGGACTGCAGTCACCCGCTTCCTTCGGCAAGTCTCCCTTTCACGCCCTTCCCCTGCCTCTGCGGCATCCGGACAGCTACTGATGAGCCTCGCACCTCTACCAATTGAACAGATTATAACGAGACACAGGGGGCTTGTCAAGCCCCCTGCGTTAATTTAATGTTTTAATTTGGCAAAGTGATCCCCGCTCCCGGAGAATCATTCGAATTCGCCCTGTTCCTGCTTGCGCCGGTCCACCAGCACCAGGTTGTTGAACAGGCCGATCCCCGCCACGAGAAGCAGGCCGAACACGCCGTCGCCCCAGGTCAGCCCGTGCAGCAGCCCGATCCTTCCGCCGGTCAGCGACACGGTCTTCGTGCTGTAATTGACCTTGATCACGTCATAGATCATCGGCCGGTCCAGATGCACATACACCTCATCCCCCTGCGTCTCGATATAGAGCCGCTTCGAGGAGTCATAAGGACTGCGCCCGGTCACCTTCACCGTGTGGCCCTCGCAGATGTGCACCACATAGCCGTTGCCCTCGAAGCTCTTGATCACCTGAGGGTCCTCCGCGATCTCCTGGTCCACCTGCGCCTGTGTATAATTGTAAATGTCCGGCGGGAACAGCTTCATAACGTACCGCCCTGCCATATAGATAGCGATCAGATATAAGACGCTGATGAGCGTCACCAGAATGATCTTAATCACTGTTTTCTTCTTCATGATGTATCTCTCCTGCGGGATTCTGATAAATCTGTGCCTATTTTACCACGAAAATCCGAGGATGCAAAGAACTAGTTTTCTTCGGCCTCTGCACGCACCCGGTCAGAAGAGAGGCGCGATCAGCCGGAGGACCTTGCCCGCCAGGCGAATCGTCCATTTCTCCCGCCGCAGGGAGGCCGGCGTCACCGGCTCGCAGTCCGCAAGCGTCGCCTGGAAATCCCTCTCGATCTCATAAGCGACCGAGCAGCCGTAGAAATAAACCATGTCCTCGTAGTTGAGGAAGAGGCTGCGGAAGTCCAGGTTCGCGGTGCCGACCACCGCCTGCTCGTCATCCGCCACGAAACTCTTCGCATGAACGAAGCCCGGCAGGTACTCCGAGATCCGCACGCCCGCGTCCAGCAGCTCCCTCTGGTACGTCCGCCCGATGGCCATCGCGTACCATTTGTCCGGGATATGCGGGATGATCAGATGCACCTCCACCCCTCGCTTGGCCGCGTACGTCAGCGCCGTTCGCATATCCGTATCCAGCATCAGGTAAGGGCTCATGATGTGCACGTAGCGCTTGGCGGTATAGAGGATGTGCGAGTACGTCCGCTCCGCCATCTGCTCCTTGTCCAGCGGGTTCTCCCCGATCGGGATCATATACCCGGACCGCGGGATCCCCTGCTCCGGCGTCTCCTTCATGTACATCATGTAATTGGCCCGCTCCTGGTCGCCCCCGGACATATTCCACATCTGCAGGAAGAGCGCGGTAAATGTCCTCACCGCCTCCCCGCGGATCTGCACCGCGGTATCCTTCCAGTAGCCGAAACGCTCCGCCGCGTTGATATACTCATCCGCCAGGTTGATGCCTCCCGTGAAAGCTACCTTCCCGTCGATCACCAGGACCTTGCGGTGATCGCGGTTATTCTGCACCGTCGTAAATACCGGGCGCACCTGCGAGAAGACCCGGCACTCGATGCCGAACTTCTCGATCTCCTTCCGGTAATTCATCGGCAGCAGGTAGAACGAGCAGGTCCCGTCATAGAGGAAGCAGACCTTCACGCCCTCCTTCACCTTCTGCTTGAGGATCGCGAGCATCGTATCCCACATCAGCCCGTGTTCCACGATAAAATACTCCAGGAAGATAAACTTCTCCGCCTTCTCGAGCTCCTCGCAGAGCACCGGGAAGAGTTCCTCCCCGCACGAGAAGTACCGGGCGTCCCCGCCCTCATAGACCGGGAAATTCCCGTACTTGTAGATATACTCCGCAAGCGAAGCCGTCTGCGGCGCGAGGTTCTTAAGTTTCGCCCAGACCTTATTGTTCTGCGGCAGGAACGATCTCGTGGAGATCTGCTCCGCCCGGAGCCTCTGGCCCACCAGCCGCGCGCCGATCTGAGCCTTCACAAACAGATAAAACAGTGTTCCGAAGATCGGCACCGTCAGAATCGGCACCAGCCACGCGATCTTAATCTCCGCGTTGGTCTCCGAATTCACCAGATAGATCGCGATGATCAGCTCCAGCACCAGGATACCCGCGTAGATATACGGGCTCGCCTGGCTGAGCCGGTAAAACCAGAAAAACAGAAATACAATCTGCAAAAAGACCAGGAAGAGGATGATAAACATCCGGCTGAAGACGATATGGAACAATCCCTTCTTGCTCTTCTTCTTCAGGCTCTCCCTGCGCTTCTCCCGGATGGCCTTCTGGATGGCCGCCCTGCCCTGATGATCCATACACTACTCCTTTACCCCATGTAACTCCGCGAGCCTTGTAAGAATCTCGCGGCAGATCTCCTCCGGGCTCCGCCCGTCGGTCTTCACGCGGATCTGCGCCGCGGCCTCATAGGCCTCCCGCCGCTCTTCCATCAGCTCCCGGATCTCCTCCGGCTCTCTCCTGCCCGCAATCACAGGCCGCGTCAGGTCGTCTCGCACCCGCTCACAGATCGTCTCCGCCTCCGCGGTCAGCCACACCGTGACGCCGCTCTCCCGGAGCACACGCCGGTTCTCTTCCCGCAGCACCGTGCCTCCGCCGCACGAGACAATCCGTCCTTCCTCCGCAGCGATCTCGCGGAGCACCTCACTCTCCGCATCGCGGAAATACGCCTCGCCCCGCCGGGCAAACACCTCGGCGATCGCACAGCCTTCCCGCTCCTCGATCCGCTCGTCCATCTCCACGCAGGTTCTCCCGGTCATCGCGGAGAGCAGCCGGCCTTCCGTCGTCTTGCCGGCTCCCATAAACCCGGTCAGATACAGATTTCCTCTCATCAATACTCCCCCCCTGCTGCGGCATCTCAAAAAATGCAAAGACCCGAAGTGACAGGCACCCGGGTCTTTCCAACGAATTCATGTTCGGTTCTGTCTGCCGAAACGATCAGACTCTCTTCATGTACTCACCGGTTCTCGTGTCGATCTGGATCACGTCGCCGATCTCAACGAACAGCGGAACCAGAACCATCGCGCCGGTCTCCACATAAGCAGGCTTGGTCGCGCCGGTTGCGGTGTTGCCCTTGAAGCCGGGCTCCGTCTCGGTAACTGCAAGCTCCACGAACATCGGCGGCTCGATGGAGAAGACTCTTCCGTTGTGATACAGAAGCTTAACCATCTCGTTCTCTTTGACAAACTTCAGAGCATCGCCAAGCTGATCCTTGGTTAACATCTCCTGATCGTAAGTCTCAACATCCATGAAATAATACATGTCATCTACAGAGTAAGAATACTGCATGTTTCTTCTGTCGATAACCGCAGGCGGGAACTTCTCGGTCGGACGGAAGGAAGTCTCGACCACACCGCCGGTCTCAATATTCTTTAACTTGGTTCTTACGAACGCAGCACCCTTGCCGGGTTTTACATGCTGAAATTCAATGACCTGGAAAATACCGTTGTTATATTCTACAGTCATGCCGTTTCTGAATTCACCAGCAGAAATCATGAGTTATATCCTCCTAAATCGTATGATTCGAATGAAAGTTTTATCTGTATAAGTTTATCGTATTTACGGCAGTTTTTCAACTGTTTTATTGAAGAGGTCCCGCGGATTATTGGATCCGCGCGCCGGAATCATCGAAGACGCAGATGTGCCCGTCGATGAGATAGGTGCCTCCGGCATACATGAAATAATAATCGGGGTCGAAGTAGTATGTTTTGTCGCCGATCATTTCCCAGCCCTTCATGCAGCTTCCGTCTCCGCGCGTGTAGAACCAGAGCACTTCTCCGTCCTCAAACGTCAGCTTCTTCCAGCCCGTCGTGGTCGTCAGAGCCCCGTCACTGTTGAAATAATATCCCTCGTCGCGGATCGTCGCCGGACCGGTGTACATATAGCCGTACTGGGGGTCGAAATAATACCTCTTGCCTCGGATGTCCTGCCAGCCGACACAGACGTCGCCGTCATCAAAATAATACCAGTCGTCCCCGTCCCGGAACCACCCGTTTTTCCCCAGGATCCTCTCTTTATACACACCGTTGTCCGCGAAGCGGTCCAGAACCATGCCGGTGACAACCAGCCCCGTGGCCATGGACCCGTCGCGCGGCAGGAAATAATATCTCTTGCCTCCGATGGTCTTCCAGTCGGTTGCGGCGGTATAGTCATCCTGGATGTAGTACCAGTCTCCTCCGGCCTTCGACCAGCCTTTCTTCGTGATCAGCGCTCCGCTGTCCGCGAAGACATAGACCCCGACGTCCCGGAAGCTGTAGCCTCCTGCGGCAAGCGCCAGGTAAGACTGATCATCAAAGTAGTAGATCTTCCCGCCGATCTCCTGAAACCCGGTCAGAAGCTTTCCGGACGCAGGATCCGCGTAAGCCCACAGCGTGTAGGTGTCATAGAGACCTTCGACCTCGTACTTCACCCAGCCGGTCTGCCTCGCCCCGGAGGGCGCAAACGAATACGCGTCGCTGTCGATGCCGTAGATTCCTCCGCTGTACATCCTGCCGGAGTCCATCTGGTCAAAATAGTACCATTTCCCGGAGATCTCATGCCAGCCCGTATAGAGAGCGCCGCTGCTGCCGGCATAATACCAGTCCGTCACCCAATACTCGTCTGTGAGATACCGGCGAATCTGGATCCAGCGATCCGACTGCATCGCCCCGTTCTCATTGAAGTAGTAATCCTTGCCCCGAACCGTGCAGATACCGCCGGAGACCATATACGGATCAACTTCGTCCGCGAAATAATACCAGGTTCCCTTAAGCTCCAGCCATCCTTTCGCCAGCTTTCCGCTGCTCTTGGCATAGTGCCAGACGACCGTAGTGCTTCCATCTCCGTTCGTCTCGACCTCTTTGATCCAGCAGTCGTGGTACATGGCGCCGCCCTTCGAGAACCTATAGGTCTCCCCGTCGAGATACAGGGCGCGGTCATGAGCCATGCCCCCGCTGTTCGGTGTGAACAGGTAATACCATTTTCCGGAGTCATACTGCCAGCCGGTCAGGAAATGATACCACTGGCCCTGGTACTTCACCCAGTGATCCACGTAGATATCCGAATGCTCCGGCTGCTCCGCCGAAACCTCATCCACATACATCCACGTCTGATAGTCTTCATTGTAGACCCACTCCGCCTCAGCGGCTTTCGCCCCCGCAGGCCTCAGGGCAAGCGTCAATACGACCGCAAATAACAACATCCATCCCAGTTTTTTCATCTCACACCCGATTCCATTTAGATCTCGATCAGCTTCTTCGGCGAATGCGCCAGGTTCAGGCTGCCGCCCTCCTTGACCACCAGCGTATCCTCGATGCGCACGCCGCCGAAGCCCTTGATATAGATGCCGGGCTCGACCGTGATCACCATGTTCGGCAGCAGGACGGTCTCATCCTTCGGGGACAGGCGCGGCGATTCGTGGATCTCCAGACCCACACAGTGGCCGAGGCCGTGTCCGAAGTTCGCCCCGTAGCCGGCATTCGCGATGATGTCCCGGGAGACCTTGTCGACGTCGGAGCCGCGAAGCCCTGCCCGCAGCGCGTCCACGCCGGCCAGCTGTGCCTCCAGCACGATATGGTAGATCTTCTTCTGCTCCTCGGAAGCCTTGCCGATCACGACCGTCCTCGTCATATCCGAATGATAGCCCTGATAGAGCGCGCCGTAGTCCATCGTCAGGAAATCACCCTCCTGCAGGCGGTACGCACCGGGCACCGCGTGAGGCTTCGCAGAATTCAGTCCCGCCGCGGCGATCGTGTTGAAGCTTAAGTCCTCCGCGCCGAAGCATTTCATCTGGTACTCCAGGAAGGCCGCGACCTCAAGCTCGGTAAGCCCCGGCTTTAAGAAGCCGAGCACCGCGTCAAACGCCTTGTCACCGATCTCCTCCGCCTTCGCGATCCGGTCGATCTCCCACTGCTCCTTGACCTGGCGCAGCACGTCTAGCTCTCCCGCGATCGGGCTTAAGCAGATCTGCGAGATCCCGTCCCGGATCCCCTCGAAGTCCGCGTAGAGCATCTTCTCGCCCTCGAACCCGACCTTCTCGTCCTCGGCGAAGAGCACGGAGAGCTCCTCCGGGTAAGGCTTATGCACCTCGATTACCTGGAAACCGGGCGCCTCCTCCTCCGCGGCCACCGTGTAGCGCGAATCCGTCAGCACATACTGGCCTCTCTTCGTAAAGACCACATAGCCCTCGCCGGTGAATCCGGCCAGATACCGCATATTTGCGGCGCCGGAGACCAGCAGCGCGTCCAGTCCTTTTTCTGCAAGCAGCTTCACAATTCTCTCATCCATCTTGATTCCCCTCATGTCTGTGCTTCTCATAGGAGCGCAGGATCAGGCGCTCCGGCACACGTTTCAATATAATCTGGATCTCCTCGCGCGGGTCGATCGGGTCCGTCAGGATATTGCGCATCCCGAGCCGCTTCGCGCCCCAGACGTCTGTGAAGATCTGATCTCCCACATACACCGTCGAAGCCAGATCCGTCCCCATCAGAGCCATGCCGCGCAGATATCCGCTCTTCGCGGGCTTGTGGGCATTGATCACCACATGCGCCCCGATCTCGCGGTTAAACCGCAGCACCCGCTCCCTCTGGTTGTTCGAGACAAAGCAGATGTCCAATCCGATCTCGCGGAGCCGCTTCATCAGCGCGATGGAACGCTCGTCCGCATCCGCCCCGTGAGGCACCAGCGTATTGTCGATGTCAAACATCACCCCGCGGATCCCCTGCGCGTAGAGCCCCTCATAATCGATATCAAAGGCCGACGCGCAGCGCTCATCGGGGTACCAGATCTCTAAAAAACTCATACATCCATGTCGCAGCGTCCGCATTTCTTCATAAATGCGATCACCTGCTCAAAATTCTCCACACCGGTCGTGGAACCGATGGTCTGGGTCGATAAAGAGCCCACCGCGGACGCGAACTCCGCGTACTGCCGGAAGCTCCAGCCGTGCGTCAGCGCGGTCACAAAGCCCGCCGCGAAGTTGTCGCCTGCGCCGGTCGTATCAATGGCCTTCACAGGAAATGCCTTGACGAAGCATCCGCCCTCGGCATTCTTGATGAAGCTTCCCTCGGCGCCCAGCTTGATGATCACGCCCTTCGGGCCCCAGGTCAGCAGCATGTCTGCCATCTTCTCCGGATCGGTCTCGCCGGTCAGCTCCTGGGCCTCCAGCTCGGAAGGAATCAGATAATCCGTATACTTCGCGATCTCCTTGAAATCCTCCAGCGTCTGGCGTCCCTTATTGCTTACCATGTCCGCCACCGTCACGACGCCCTTCGCCTGGGCCGCCTTGAAATACTCCGCCAGGTTCTCATCCAGCGCCTTCGCGATATGGATGCTGCCCACGCTGATGAAACGGATGTGGTCCAGCAGCTCATAGTCGAAGTCTTCCTTCTCGCCGAAGCCGCGGCTCTTGTGAGCCAGGACCACGAAATGTCTCTGGCCGTCCTCTTCCACCATCACGATGTTGGTTCTCTGCGCGCCGCGGTAAACCACGTTGCCGCAGTCCACGCCCTGGCTCTCCATGTAGCGGATCAGGCCGCGCCCGGTCTCGTCGTCGCCCGCCTCGGTGCCGAGGATGACCTTCACGCCCAGCTTCGCCATGACCGTCGACTCATTGGCCGCGTCGCCGCCGACGTTGAACTTCATGCTGTTGACATGAACCGCATCCTTGTCAAACAGGTCCCTCGGAATCGGCTGCACCAGGAGATCCTGCACCAGTCCGCCGACACATAACACATCATAATCCTTGCTCATAATCTAACATCCTTCCTCTGATATCTCTGCCGCCTGTGCGGCTTATTCACTTGTTACTCTGCGAGACTCTCCCAGCCCAGCACGTCAAGCACCTGGCGAAGGTTCTTCACGCCCGTCGTCGTCCCGATATGCTGCACGCAGATGCTGCTGACCACGGTCGCAAACTCCGCCGCCCGCCTGTGGTTCAGCCCGTGGACCAGCGCGGTCAGGAATCCGGCCACGAAATTATCGCCGGCTCCGGTCGTATCGACCGCCTCCACGCGCCTGGCCGGCACATAGAATGCCTCCCGGCCGTCATTGACGTAGCAGCCCTTGCCGCCCAGCTTGATCACCGCGCAGCCGACGCCCCAGGAGAGGAGCTTCTCTGCCATCTTCTCCGGGTCGCTCTCCCCGGTCACCTCTTCTCCTTCCGTCTCGTTCGGGAAGAAATAATCCAGGTAAGGATAGACCTCGCGCAGCGTATCCGGCCCCTTCTTCTGCATCACGTCGCCGGCCGTAATCACGCCCTTCTCCCGGGCTGCCCGGAAAAACGCCGGCAGCTGCTCATCCAGCCTCGGATACATCTTCATGCTTCCGATGCTCACGGCCTTCGTCCGGTCCAGGATCCCGTAGTCCAACTCCGGCCGCCCGTAGCCGGTCTCCGAGAGCGGCAGGATCATCGCGTGCCGGTCACCGTCCGTGATCGCGAGCACGCTGGTCGGCGTGCGCCTGCCGGGCACCACTTCAATCATCGAGGTGTCCACGCCCTCCCGCGTCAGAAACTCATGGAGCCACTGCCCGGAGCCGTCCGCCCCGCGCTCCGACACCAGCGCCGTGCGGTTGCCCAGGTGCGCCGAGATGACCGCCTGGTTCGCCGCGTCCCCGCCGATGTTGCTCTCCATCTTCTGCAGGAAGATCGTATCCCTCAGATAAAAATCCTTCGGCACGTCTGACAGAAGAAGATCCTCCACCATACAGCCGATACAGACAATATCGTAAGGCTGATTCATCGTCATTCATCTCTCCAGTCCGGGCTCGTTCTCGCGACCGCAAGCGCCTGCTCATAGCTCTTCACGCCCGTGTTCGCACCGATCGCCTGCACGGCGAGACATCCGGTCGCAGAGCCGAAGATCGCGCATTTCTTAAGATCCCAGCCCTTAAGCACGCCGGTCAGGAAGCCTCCGGCGAAGCTGTCGCCCGCGCCGGTCGTATCGATCGCCTTCGCGGGGAAGGCAGGCACTCTCTCGTCGTACGTATCGTTGAAGATATAGCAGCCCTTGCCGCCGAGCTTGATGACCACATTCTTCACGCCCCAGGAACGAAGCGTCCTGGCCGCCTCCTCCGGCGTCCAGTTCTCGCCGAAGAGGTCTCTCATCTCTCCCTCGCTCGGGATCAGGTAGTCCAGATACTTGCAGCTCTCGATCACCATCTCCTCCGGCGTGTTGCCCAGGTTCGGGCACATGTCCGCGCTGGTGATGCAGCCCGCCTCCTTCGCGGCCTTTAAGTAGCCGGGGATCGCCGGGTCCAGGAGCGGCAGGTGATGAATGCTGCCGATCGAGACGATCTTCGCCTGCGGGAGCAGCTCATAGTCCAGATCATCCCCGCAGAACTCGTCAAAGTCATTCGGGAAGATCACGAAATGCCGCTCGCCGTCCGGCCGGATCAGAACGATATTGGTGCGCGTCTTTTTATTCTTCCGGACCACCAGGTGATCCGTGTTCACACCCGCCTTCGCGAAGACAGACCGCAGCTCATTGGCCGTCCCGTCATCGCCGATCTCCGCCAGGATCGCCACACGGCTGCCAAGCTTGCCCATAACGATCGATTCGTTCGCCGCGTCGCCGCCGACATTGCTCTCCGCGGCATCCATATAGCTGACCTCACGGGTAAATACACCCGCGTCCACCGGCCGGATCATAAAATCGCAGACCAGGCCGCCCACGCACAAAACATCCAGATCTCTAGCCATCTTGCCCCTCCTTGGGATAAAACTCTTCTGCCGAAGCGTCTCCTTCGGCACTGCCCATTTGAAGTTTATTTTACCATAGAGCGGGGAAATGTACAAGCAAAGCAGCGACACATTTGCCCCGGCATGACCAATTTGCGCGAAAAAAAAGGAGCCTCCGAAGAAGCTCCTTACGTGCCGCTCGCGCGGCAGATCAGTCACATATCTTACAGCTTCAGCGCCTCCACGCACTCCTCCAGCCGCTCCGGGATCTGGATGTGCTGCGGGCACACCTCGACGCACGCGTAGCAGTGGATGCACTCGGTCGCGCGGGCTTTGTTGTGCTGGTCCACCAGCCAGCTGTGCCTGCGCCCGGCCACATACGCGTTGTTGTAGATAGCCAGCACATTTCTCGCGGTAAATGTACCCGAGATTCCGATATTCATCGGACATACCTTCGCGCAGTAGTTGCAGGACGTGCACGGGATGATCGGAAGAGATGCCATCACTCTTCTCGCCTCCGCGACCGTCGCCTGCTCCTCCTCGGACAGAGGCTTGAAATCCTTCATGTAAGAAAGATTCTGCTCCATCTGCTGGACGCTGCTCATGCCCGACAGGACCGTGATCACACCCGGCAGGCTTGCCGCGAAACGGATGCCCCAGCTCGGAAGAAGCGCGTCGGGATTCGCCTCCTTGAAGATCTTGGCCACCGCCTCCGGAGGCGTCGCCAGCAGGCCGCCCTTCAGGGGCTCCATGATGACGACCGGCTTGTCATACTTGCGGGCCATCTCATAGCAGGCACGGGACTGGATCCCGGGATCCTCCCAGTCCGCGTAGTTGATCTGCAGCTGCACGAACTCTGCCTCCGGATGAGCGATCAGGATCTCCTCCAGCTCCTCCGGCGTCGAATGGAAGGAGAAACCGATGTGGCGGACCTTGCCGGACGCCTTCAGCTCCTTCGCGAAGTTCCACATATCAAAATCATCGAAAAACTTCGTGCGGTGCTCGCCCAGGTTGTGCAGCAGGTAATAGTCAAAATATCCCGCCCCGCTGCGCTCCAGCGACGTGTCAAACTGCGCCATCGCGTCTTCCTTCGTCTTGCAGCCGATCCAGGCCGCAAGCTTCGTGGCCACCGTGTACTGGTCTCTCGGATAGCGCTTAATCAGCGCCTCCTTCATGGCCTCCTCGCTGCCGCCGTAAGCCCACGCCGTATCAAAATACGTGAAGCCCGCCTCGAGGAAACGGTCCACCATGACCTTCACCTGCTCGACGTCGATCACGTCATTCTCCTTGGGCAGACGCATCAGGCCGAAGCCAAGCTTTCTCGTGTTCTCACCAAGATACTTCTCCATATGATTTACCCCTTTCTTTCCCGCCGGCCGCTCAGCGGTACCGGCCCTGCTCCTTCATCCGGTTCTCCACCTGCTCCAGGCTCTCGATCGCCGCGGTCGCGCCGACCTTCTCGACGCAGATGCTGCCCGCTGCCGCCGCGAACTCCGAGCACTTCTTCAGATCCCAGCCCTTTAACACGCCGGTCAGGAAGCTGGCGACGAAATTATCGCCCGCGCCCGTGGTGTCCACGACACGCGTGGTCTTATAGATCGGTGTGCGGAAGCACTCATTCGCGTTGCGCACGAGGCAGCCGTCCTCACCGAGCTTGATCACCACATTCTTCGCGCCCCAGGAGAGGAAGACGTCTGCCTGCTCCTCCGGCACTTCCTTGCCGGTCAGCTCGAGCGCCTCGATGTAGCTCGGCAGGAAATAATCACAGTGCGCGACGATCCCCTGCATATCCACCTCCGGCACTCTGGGATCCCGCTTCATCATATCCGCCGCGGTCAGAACCCCGGCTTCCTGCGCTCTCTTCAGATACTCCGGAAGGTCCGGATCCAGCGTCGGAAGGATATGAATGCTTCCGATCGAGACCATCCGCGTGTGCGCAAGCTGCTCCATCGACAGATCCTTCAGGCAGAAGGTCTGGGTGTTGCGCCCGTACGTCAGGAAATTGCGGTCGCCGTTGGCCTGGATCATCACGACACTGGTTCTCGTCTTGCCGCGCCTGCAGATGTTGGACGTGTCCACACCGCTCTGGTGCATATACTCGATCAGGCCGTTGCCGGTCATATCATCGCCCATCTCGCCAGCCAGGCCGACCTTCATGCCGTAACGGCCGAAGATGATCGCCTCGTTGGCCGCGTCGCCGCCCAGCTTCTGCTCCAGAAGCTCCAGCTCCGACTTGTCCTCATCAAAAATAAACTTACCAACAGGAGAAAGCAGCAGGTCGCAGACCATGCCGCCCACGCACAATACATCCAAATCCTTCATCTATCCGGTTCCTTTCTCATTCTCGCAAAAAGCCCTGCGCCGAAACGCAGGGCTTCTGAGTCATATTCTATCACAGCGCAAGCCGTGATGTCACTCATTTTCTATCTATGAATTACAGATCTCCAAACATCGGAAGAGGCTTCTTCGGAACGAACTTCTCGAACTTGCCGTCGTCTGCCTTGCCGGTAGACCCGAACAGATCCATGAAGTAGCAGGTCTTCTCGGTAATGCCTTCGTAGATAACCTCGAACATATCCAGCGGATACATCTTCTTGTTCTCTTCCATCGCCGCATAGATCTTCGTGCGGGCATTTGCCTGGTTGTCGGTGAAGATGTTGATCTTGTTGATACCGATCTTCGCAGCATGAGCAAGGTTCTCATCGCCGGAACCGGAACCGCCGTGAAGTACCAGCGGGATCGGGCAGGCAGCCTTGATCTCTTTGATGCGGTCGAAATCAAGATGCGGTACGAAATCTGCAGGATACTCGCCGTGAGCGGTACCGACAGCAACAGCCAGAGCGTCAACGCCGGTCTTCTCCACGAAATCAGCAGCCTGAGAAGGATCGGTTAAGTTGGATACGGTATCTTCCACTGCATTGGTTCCCTGGCCTACATGGCCCAGCTCAGCCTCAACAGAGACGCCGCGTGCATGAGCAACGTCGACAACCTTCTTGGTTCTTGCGATGTTCTCCTCATAAGGGAAAGAAGAAGAGTCAGCCATAACAGAAGTAAAGCCGTTGGCAACGCAGGAGACGATCACGTCCCAGGTAAAGCCATGGTCCAGGTTGATGCAGACCGGAACGGTCGCGGCATCACACATCGGTCCGATCTCAAGAGCAAGGGTGTCTCTCTTGATCCATCTCTTCATATGACCCTCAGCGATGTTGATGATCAGCGGGGATCTCTTCAGCTCGGCAGCTCTTACAAGCGCTCTAGCAGAATCATAGTTATAGCAGTTCGCTGCGATAACCGCATAATTTCTCTCGTTGGCATCCGCCAGCATGTTTGCTAAAGATACTAACATTGTTCTTACCTCCAAATAGATCTGTATGGAAATTGTCTTTTTACCGTCTATCATTGTAACACATTAAAAAGTTTTGAAAAGTGTTTTTTAAAAAAAACATGATTTTTGTGGAAATGCATAAATTTTGACAACATTTCGATCATCTATTGGTAGTTTTTCTGTGAGAAAAGACTAAAAGAAGGAGCCGCAAGCGGCTCCTTCTCCCCAACCTATATCATCCCAATTCTATCCAAGCAGAGGCAAGACGTTTCCAGATGAAACGGATTAGACAGGCACAAGACCTGAAAGATGTGATAAAAGACGTGCTCCAGCTGGTCATCAGAAGTGACAATGCTTATTATAGTTGCATTACAAGAATAATACATTAGGTATCTTCTACAAAATACGGATTAAAAAACTTGTAAAGACTGCACAATTCCCCGGAGCGGCCCCCAAAAAAACAACCCCATCTGAGAACGATTCGGTTTACCGTGTTCTCAGATGGGAGTGTGTTTTCCCGCATTCTCAGATGGGGCTGTATTTATTTACTCCAGATAATCCCTCAGCTTCCGGCTCCGGCTCGGATGGCGGAGCTTGCGAAGCGCTTTCGCCTCAATCTGCCGGATCCGCTCTCGGGTGACATTGAACTCCTTGCCGACCTCCTCCAGCGTCCTTGCGCGCCCGTCGTCCAGGCCGAAGCGCAGCCTCAGCACCTTCGGCTCCCGGTCGGTCAGTGTACCGAGCACCTCCTCCAGCTGCTCGCGCAGCAGCGTGAAGGAAGCCGCCACCGCGGGCACCGGCACGCTCTCGTCCTGGATGAAATCGCCGAGGTG
>JAFPYK010000013.1 GCA_017412265.1 Lachnospiraceae bacterium | reverse complement strand
TCTTAAAGTCCACTTTTCTGCCTTGCGCGTCGGTAAGCTGGCCGTCCTCAAGTATCTGGAGCAGGATGTTGAATACGTCCGGATGCGCCTTCTCGATCTCGTCGAAGGGCACCACCGAGTACGGATGGCTTCGCACCTTCTCGCTAATCTGGCCGCCCTCCTCGAACCCGACATAGCCCGGAGGCGAGCCGATCAGCTTCGAGACACTGTGCTTCTCCATATACTCCGACATATCCACGCGGATCATCGCGTTCTCATCCCCGAACATCGCCTCGGCAAGCGCCTTCGATAGCTCGGTCTTGCCCACGCCCGTAGGCCCCAGGAAGAGGAACGAGCCGATCGGGCGGTTCGGATCCTTCAGGCCCACACGGCTGCGCCGGATCGCCTTCGAGACCGCGCTCACGGCCTCCTCCTGGCCGATCACCCGCTGGTGCAGGGTCTTCTCCAGGTTCTTCAGCCGCCGGCTCTCCGTCTCCTTCAGTCGCGCGGCCGGCACACCGGTCCACTGAGAGACCACCTGCGCGATCTCATCCTCGTCGACCACCCTCGCGTCACTCCGGGACGCTTCGGCCTTCGCCCGCGCCTTCGCCATCTTCACCCGGATCTTCTCCTGCAGCGGGCGGATCTGCGCGGCCTCCTCGTACTTTCCTTCCCGGATCAGGCGCTCCTTCTGCGCGGCAAGCTCCGCGAGCTTCGCCTCCTCTTCGGCAGTATCCCGCGTCGGCTGATACATCCGCAGCCGCACCCGCGAGCCCGCCTCATCCATCAGGTCGATGGATTTGTCCGGCTGGAACCGGTCATTGATATAACGCCCGGAGAGCTTCACGGCGGCCTCCAGGGCCTCCTCCGTGTAAGTCACCCCGTGATGCGCCTCGTAGCGGCTCTGAAGGCCCTTCAGGATCTGCAGAGTCTCCTCCTCCTTCGGCTCCTCCACCGGCACCGGCTGGAAACGCCTCTCGAGCGCCGCATCCTTCTCAAAATGCTTCCGGTACTCTTCTCTCGTCGTCGCGCCGATCACCTGGATCTCCCCTCGCGCCAGCGAAGGCTTCAGGATATTCGAGGCATCCAGCGCGCCCTCCGCGCCGCCGGCCCCGATGATCGTATGAATCTCATCGATGAAGAGAAGGATATTGCCCGCGTCGGCCACCTCCTCGATCATCTTCTTGATTCTCTCCTCGAACTCGCCCCGGTACTTCGAGCCGGCCACCATCGCCGACAGATCCAGGCTCACCACCCGCAGGTCCTTCATCGGCTCCGGCACATTGCCCAGCGCGATCCGCTGAGCGAGCGCCTCCACGATGGCCGTCTTGCCGACTCCGGGCTCTCCCAGCAGGCAGGGATTGTTCTTCGTGCGCCGGCTCAGGATCTGGATCAGCCGCGCAAGCTCCGTCTCGCGCCCGATCACCGGATCCAGCCGCTCTTCCCTCGCGTACTCCGTGAGATCCCGGCTGTACGCGTCAAGCGTAGGCGTCAGCGACTGCGGCCCCTTCTGCATCTGGGCAAGCTCCGCCTTCGCGTCCGCGGGACTCACCCCCAGAGCCGTGAGCGTCTCCAGAAATACCTACTGCAGGTTCACCTTCATCGTGTTGAGCAGACGCACCGCGCTGCACTCCGGCTCCCGGAACAGGCCCAGCAGCAGATGCTCCGTCCCGATCTTGTCATGCCCCCTCGCGGCAGCCTCCTGCTCCGCCGAGCGCAGCACGCCCAGCGCCCGGGGCGTCAGCTCCTCCTTCACCCCGCTCTCCGCCACCGTACTCGGCGCGATCAGCGTGCGCACGAGCTCCATGACACGCCTCTCCTCGACGCCGCAGGTCTTCAGGATCCCAGCAGACGCCCCTCTGGTATGAATCAGCCCGATCAGCAGATGCTCCGTCCCCACGTAGCTGTGATGCAGATTCTCCGCCACAAGCCTCGCGTCCCGGAGCACCTCCGCCGCACTGTCCGTATATCTCTTCTCCATACTCTCACTCCTCGGTCCCGTAATACCGGTAGATCTCATCCACCATCTGCAGCGCTTCCTCCCGGGTGATTCCCCGGCAGATCCCCTTCGCGACCACGACCTTCATCTCCTCCAGCATCTCCATCGTCGCGCGCATCTTGTCCGGCGAGACCGAGACCACGGCCCCCCTGCGCCGGTCCAGCTTCAGATAGCCCTCCTGGCGCAGAAGCGCATAGGACTTATTCACCGTGTGCATGTTGATGCCGAGCGTCTCCGCCAGGTCCCGGACAGAAGGCAGACTCTCCCCGTCACGGATCTCCGACGTCGCGATCCCGACGATGATCTGGTTGCGAAGCTGCATATAGATGGCCTCATCGCTGTTAAAATCAATCTTCAATAGCATGTCACATCACCTCTTGAAAATGCTATATTTGTTCTATCAGAAGTGTAACAATAACAGAGGCAAATGTCAAGCAACCCGGAGTGGAATCCCCTTCCGCGGGACATTTAAAAAGGGCCCGCCGTCAGGCAGGCCCTTCGCTATCGCAATGGTTCATTATTCAGCTTCAATCAGTCCGTAGGTTCCGTCGTTTCTCTTGTAGACGACGCTGATGCCCTCGCTCTCCGCATCCTGGAAGAGGAAGAAATTATGTCCCAGAAGCTCCATCTGCAGGCAGGCCTCCTCGGGATCCATCGGCTTCACCGCGAATCTCTTCACTCTCGTGATCTTGATATCCTCGGATGCCTCCGGCTCCGCGTCCAGGAATGCCTCGTTGAATGCGTCCTTCGCCCCCTTCTTCTTCGAAAGCATCCGGGTCTTATATTTCCTGAGCTGCCGCTCGATGATCTCCTCTACTGCGTCGATGCTGGCATACATATCTCCGGTCGTCTGCTCCGCCCGGATGAGCTGCCCTTTCGTCGGGATCGTTACCTCAACTTTCTTGGAGTCCTTCACGGTGCTCAAGGTGACCTGCGCCTCCACATCATCCGCGAAATACTTGTCCAGCTTATCCAGCTTCTTCATCACCTGGTTGCTGAGACGCTCGTGAACTTCCATGTTCTTGCCGACAATCGTGTACTTCATTGTTCGATCCTCCTTTCAAGGATACAGAGGTTCTTCCATGGATCCTCTGCGATTGTCTATATTATATCACATTTTGCGAAATAAACAAGGCTGACACTGCCATTTGCCCTGTTAATTTTCTGTTAACCCTTGCGTAATCTGCTTTTGTTTGAATTTTTTAGTTATTGTTTGTAAATTAGGATATATTTTGCTAAATTTTCTTTTTTACCTTTTCTTTACAGTCTCTTGATAAAACAGTCAAATCCGCGAATGTGGATAACTTTTGCCGAAACCGAAAAACAGGTACTACATCTGTGGAATCACCCTGATTTTTGTGGATAATGTGGATAAAACTGTGCATAACAAGTATTTTCAATGTTTTTCGGGCCTGTTTTTGTGGACATAATTGCTGTCTCATTTCAGGCCTCGATTTCCTCACCGAGAATTCAAAAACACGCATTTGTCCAAAAAAGGCCTTCTGAAAATGTCAAGAGTTTTCTCAAAAAAGGAAATTAAACAATTATTCACTAAATTATCAGATTATTCAGCGAATTGAAGGTGCCGCAGAAAAACTGCTGTGCTGGAGAAGCATCCCCCCATCCGGCTGCCGGGCCGCAGATCCCGCGCATGACACAGGACCCGGCGAGCTGCCTCACCGGGTCCTGTCAGATTCGATTACAAATATATAGTTAGTGAATTACGCGGCGTGCGCAATACGGTGTCCTGTAATACATGTTGGAGATGATGATTCCTACGGAAGGCTGGCTTGCATGTACAACCTGGCCGCCTCCGATGTAGATCGTGACGTGGTTGACTCTGCCGTTCTTCGCATAGAGGATCAGATCGCCGGGCTGCAGATTGTTCAGACTTACAGAGGTTCCGGAGAACTGCTGGTCGTAAGAACTTCTCGGAAGGGAGATCCCGAAGTGCTCCATAACCTTCATGGTGAATCCGGAGCAGTCACAGCCGTTGGTCAGGCTCGTTCCGCCGTAGACGTAAGGATTGCCGACGAACTGCTTCGCGTAAGCGACGACCTTGGCTCCGGTGGAAGCATCGTAGCTGCCGCCGTCACCGCCCTCATCGGACTTCTTCTCTTCCTCTTTCTTCTTGCTGCTGGAATCTTCCTCTTTCTTCTTGCTGCTGGTATCTTCTTTCTTCTTGCTGCTGGTGTCCTCTTTCTTCTTGCTGGAGTCGGACTTCTTCTTCGCAGCCTCTGCCTCGGCTTTCTTCTTCGCTTCTTCCTCGGCTTTCTTCTTCGCCGCAGCTTCGGCTTCGGCCTTTCTTCTGGCCTCTTCCTCCGCCTTTCTGCGCTCCTCGGCTTCCTTCTCCTTGCGGATCTTCTCCTGCTCTTCCTCGATCGTGATGCCCTTCTCGAAGATCACGTCGATGTCGACGAACTGCTTGTATACCCAGCCCTTGGTGGAGTCATCCACACGGATCTTGACCCACTCGTCGGACTCAGAGATCACTTCATACCTCTCATCCGTGGAAACCACGGCAAGCACAGCCGCCTCGGTGCTCTTGTCATCACGGACACGCAGGCCGTCAGCCGTAACCTTCGCGACGGTCTCGCCGTAATCCGAAGCAACCGCCTCGGCGTCCGCGCCGATCGCAAGGAACTCGGACTTGATGTAGCCCTGGCAGTGACCGGACTCGATCAGTACCCACTCGCCCTCGGTGCCGCAGATCGTAGCCGCCGCGCCGTTATAGAGCTTGCCGACCACCTCGGAATCCGTGTTGGGCTCCTGTCGGATGTTCACATAATTCGGGGCGATGGAGATGCCCAGGTTCGTATACTTGGAAGGCTCCTTCACCTCTGCGGTCGCAACCGCGGCTTCGGTCTCCTCCGCTGTCTCAGCGGCGCTCGTCTGAATCTCCTGGGACTCCGCCGCCGCAGTAGTCGCAGACTCTGCTGCCTGAATGGCAGGTGTGCTCTCCCCCGCAGCAGGAGCTGCAGATTCGGTCTCCGCGGAAGCTGCCTCCGCGCTCTTCTCGGTCTCACCCGCAATTCCGGCCGATGCCACCAGCATCGAAGCCGCAATCGTCGCCGGCTCTTCCTTCTCGGCCTCCGCGGCCTGTGCGGCCTCGGCTGCCGGAGCGCTCGTCTCCGCGTAAGCTTCAACTTCATCTAAGGAAAGTCCTGCAACATGCTTCTCGGCGACGGTCGTCGCTTCCGCGGTCTTCTCCTCGGTGACGATACCCATGTCCGCCAGGACATTGGTGTCATCCGCACCGGACTTCTCCGCGTACGCTTCGAGCGCAACCGACATGCCGGCCAAGCTGCTCTCTCCCAGATAGGACAGAGAGGTCGATCCGGCGGACGGTGCAAGCATCGATCCGGCCATCACGCCTACCAGCGCTGCCATCAGTACCTTTCCCATGAATTTCTTATGTAAATGCATATAGTCGCATCCTTTCTCTCGTCTGAATCATTCGCATCTGTTACGAATTATTACAAATTTGTTACAAGATCTGCGGTCATTATAACGCTTACGAGAGGGCTTGTCAACCGTTTCGGGCAAATTTGTGTGAAAAGAAAAAGCTCGATTTTTGGCGTAAAATCAAGCTTTTTCGGCATGTTCACAAACATTTTACAATTTGTTAATGATTGATTGCGCCCGAAACAGACGCCGGAAGTTCTGTCACAACTTCCGCAACATTTACGTTAATAATTCGGCAAAGACCCGGGGATCAGGCCTTCCACAGCCCGTGCAGGTTGCAGTACGCATAGACCTCGACGACCTCGTCGCCGTCCACCAGCGCGAACCGGACCTTCGGCTCCTGGCCGGGCTTGAGCTCCTTTCTCTGGGCTCCTTCCTTCGTCTGCAGCGCGATCCACTCAATGTAATGCGCGTCCAGCATCGGATGAGCCACGTCGCCGACACATACGGTAACCACATTGCCTTCTACCTTATATACAGGCACATGCTTCTCCGTCGCAGCATCGGTCGTATTCGCGACCATCTCCACCATCGGCTCGCCGCAGCACTTGGTCGGGCACTTGCTGTTCTTCACCATACCGACGATCTTGCCGCATCCTTCACACTTGTAAAACTTCATCTCTGTATCCTCCTGTATCTCTTCGTTAATTATATCCTGCCGGACATCCTCACTCGGTCAGCCGGCAAATGGCTCAAATACCGGGTCTGCCTCTTCGGTCTCAAGGCACACCGCAAAATCCGCGCGCCCCGTCAGGTCCTCCGGGAAGAAGACCCGCACGCGGCTGTCTCCCTCGGTGGTCATCGTACAGGACACCTCAAGCTCCCTGCCGTCCTCCACAAGCGTCGCCCGCGTCACGTGGTTGGCAACGCCCAGCAGTGTCGCATGTTTGCGCGGGCGAAGCACATGAATGTAGATCTTGTGCGGGCGCCTGGTCAGAAGCGCCCAGTCAAGCTCATACGGATAGATCGGATCCACCGGCTGTGTCCCGAAGATCGCCTCCCGGTTCGCGGTCACATAGCGGCCCACCGCGTCGAGCACCGCCACGCTCTCCTCCGGCACCGAGCCGTCGCCGCGCGGTCCGATATTTAACAGATAGTTGCCGCCCCGGGCCGTGATGCGAAGCAGCAGGCGAAGCACATCCTCCGGGCTCTTCCAGTTGTGGTCGTGCTTCGAATAGCCCCAGGTGTCATTGAGCGTCGCGGGCGCCTCCCAGAGCTCCCCGCAGGGCAGTGCCGGCAGGAAATTATCCCCGGACGTCCGGTAATCGCCCAGACCGTGCCCCGTGCGCCCCGAAAGCAGGCACTCCGGCTGAAGCCCGTGCACCAGATCCGCCAGCTCCTTCGTCTCCTCGTACGTCATCTCCATCGGCGTATCGAACCAGATCAGGCAGATCTCCCCGTAATTCGTGAGAAGCTCCGCGACCTGCGGCTTCACCTTCTCGTCAAAATACCTGCGGAAATTCTTCTTCGAATTGTCCGCGTGATTGCGGTAGCCGTCCGGGTCGTCCCAGTCCTGCGCCTGCGAGTAATAAAGCCCCAGCTTCATCCCGTACTTATCGCAGGCCTCGCGGATCTCCCGCAGCACGTCCTTCCCGTAAGGCGTCGCCTTCACCACATTATAATCCGAAACCTTCGAATCATACATGGCAAATCCTTCGTGGTGCTTCGTCGTGAAGACCAGGTACTGCATGCCCCAGTCTTCCTTCGCCTTGCGCACGATCTCATCCGCGTTAAAATGATCCGGCGCAAACTGACGCGCCAGCTCCCGGTACTCCTCGACCGGAATATCCATGTAGTTCAGGATCCACTCCGCGACCTTGTCGGTCTTCACCCCGCGGTACTCCCCCGCAAGGATCGAATACAGCCCCCAGTGAATGAAGAGTCCGTACTTCGCGTCGCGAAACCACTGCCTGGTCTCTTCTCTCATAGCGCTGCCTTCCTCTTCACTCCGAGTGCGATCGACAGCGACGGATCATAATAAGGAATGATCATCGCCTGCAGCGCGTGATAGAGGTCCATCTTCCCGGACCACACACCGTCGACCGGACGGTTGTCCCGATCCAGCTGGTGGAACCAGGAGCCGCGCTCATGATCGATCATATATTTGTCCAGATACTCCAGATATTCCGTGTAATCCTCCGCGTAGCGCGGATCCATAGTCACCCGGTATAAGACCGCCGACGTGTTGATCGCCTCCGCGAGCACCCAGTGGAAACGGTCATGCACCACAGGCTTCCCGTCCCAACCGCAGGTGTAGACGAAGCCCGGCTTCCCGTCCGCGAACCAGCCTTCCCTGGCACGCCCGTAGAGCGCCTGCGCGGCCTCGATATAAGGGTCCGCGGCCCCCGGATCCGTCAGGAACATCGAGAGCGCCCACTGGACGATCAGCCTCGCCCATTCCATCCCGTGGCCCGGCGTCGACCCGTAAGGCCGGAATCCGTCCGCCGGACGGTCGCGGTTGCACTCCGGATCCGGCACCCAGTCCTCGGAATAATGCTCCGGGATCCGCCAGTCATTGGCCTCCGCCCAGCCGATCACCCGGTCGATGATCCGCCCGGCGCGCACCCGGTACTCCTCCTCGCCGCAGACGTCCGCCGCCGCGAGAAATGCCTCGGTGGAATGCATGTTTGCGTTCAGCCCCCGGTACGGGTCGCACACCGTGAAGTCCCGGTTCCAGG
>JAFPYK010000108.1 GCA_017412265.1 Lachnospiraceae bacterium | reverse complement strand
GCCGCACGAGAGGACCACGTACCTGCGAAGCATCCCAAGGTCAAGCGCCGCCGCACAGGCACGCTCATAATTCACCAGCTTGAAGGTATTCATCTTCGCATTCAGGTCAAATGAGATCTCCGTCACGGCAGGCATCCCGAAGCCCCTCTCGCGGGCCGCGAGCGCCTCCAGTCCGCCGTGCAGGATCCGCTCCGCGTACATCTGCTTCTCCTGCATATCGTGCGCTTCCTTAAACTCCCTGCAGATCCCGTCGATCTTCTCAAAAGCCTCGGTCGCCTCCGCAAGTCCCACACGGTTGTTACACGCCTTGAGCGTCTCCCGGAGGATCTCCTTGATCTCCCCCGCGATCGCCTCATAGTTCTTATTCTCACGGATATCCGCCTGCTCCAGCGCGATCTCGCAGAACCCGGTCGTCAGGCGGTTCCTCATCTTCTCCCAGCACTCAACTCCGGCCGCAGTCAGCCCCTCCGGCATCTCCTGCTCATACCCGCACCAGGCGCGAAGCACCTGCTTCGTGATCCCGATCCGCCGCGACAGGACCTCCCCCGGCGCCTCTCCCGGAACCTCCGCAATCAGGTCCGGCTCCCCCTCGGCGCCGCACAGAAACCTTCTCGCGATCACTGTAAATGCCCGGTCAATCCCGGAGAGGTCGCTGCTGATATTGCGGTGCTTCATGCGGAAGGAGCCCTCTCCCTCCCGAGGAAGGGCGCACTGTTCCCATTCACGGATTTCATCTAACATCGTCTTCCTCTCCTTTCTGCACCGCGCCGCGCTCGATCAGCCCGCGGATGTGCTCCTCCGGAACCACATCCCAGAGGAACGCGTGCGTCGTGTCATACCGGCTCTGAAGCGTCGTCCAGCAGCTGACCGCATCCTCCTCGGTATAGCCCATCCCGGCAAATGCCTTCGTGATCGCCGGCCAGAGCTGATCCCCAAGCGCCTTCTTCAAGGATTCGTCCTGGTACACGCCGTCCTCATCCACGTCCTGCTTCCTCCGGTCCACATCCAGGAAGCTCTGATAGCAGGCCGCCCGGACCGGTTCATAGGCCGCGAACACCTCCGCCGCCGCCTCGGCAAGCGCCAAGAGCCCCTTCTCATCCATCTGATCTAAGGTCTCCCTTCTCTTCTCCTGGAACGGATGCTTCATCTTCAGCACCTCGTCGTGGAAATACTCCGCCGACCAGGTTCCCTCCGCAAGAAGCGCGGGCAGCCTCTGCGCGAGCCCGCGAAGCAGCTCCGCCGAAGGATACTTCTTCATCAGCAGCTCCGCCGCGTAGGGAGGAACCTTCCTCCCCTTCTCGCGCCTGCAGTGCTCCACGGCCGCCATGGCAAGCCTCCGGAACACCGTGTCGTCCCTGCCCTCGTCGAGGAGGTCTCGCTCCGCGTGATCGCTCTCCCGCTCCTGCCTCGCGATGGCATCCTTTAACACATAAGACAGCAGCAGATAGCCCTTTACCGAGAAATCGCTCAGCATCTCCGCGGCCAGCGCGAAATCATTTTCATACTCCGAATAATCCGCAAGCGCCGAAGACTCTCCCTCGCCCTTCTGGTACTTCTCCGGTGCGAAATACCTGCGCAGCACCGCGCGCCGCTCCTCCTTCGGCGTGAAGACCCACATCTCCTTCTTGCTCTGCTCCAGCAGCTCCTTCACAGCCCCCGGATCCGCCTGCGACAGCCGGAGCGCCAGCATCCGCGCCGCTTCCGCCATCTCCGGGATCGAGCGGTCCTTCTTCTCTCCGAAGAGCTCATGCTCGCTGTCATGCTGCTTATAGAGGATATTATAGATATATGCGCTGTAAGGCGTCTCCGCGTAGAGCCCGCGAAGCTTATTTTTGGCCGCCGCGGTCCGAAGCGTCTGCGTGTAGGCGATCATGTTCAGCAGGAACTCAAGCCGCAGCTCCCAGGGGATCTCCCTTTCCGGCCTGCGGTAGCGTAATGTCTCCGCAGCGCCGGCCGAAGCACTCTCCTCCGGTCTCTCCCTGCGCTCCCGGATCAGCCGCTCCCTGGTATCCAGCACCCCGTACATCATGCGCTCCAGGTTCGGATCCCCGGCCTTCGCCGGCGCGATCCTCATCTCGCCCTTTCTTGCCTTGCGTCCGCTCTGTCCGGCCGGCCGGTAGGCGAAGCTTCCGTCCTCCTCCCGGTGGAAATGAAACACCCTCTTGCCCGAGAGCTCATCCTTCTGCGCGATGAACCGGAAGTCCAGGTCATCCGCCCGCTTCTGCACCTCCTCGGTGTGCGGCGGCACACCCGTCTTCGCCTTGTCGATCTCCTGCCCCACCAGGATGCAGCTGATCGCCGGATAGTCATTTTCCTCCGAGAGCAGGCTCTCCTGCATCTTCCGGCGCTCCTCAAGCTCCTCTCCGGAGAGCTCCCCGATATTCTCGTTGTAGGCCGCCTCGCCGATCTTGATCGCAAGGTTGCTCAGCTGTCCGACCCGGCTGTTAAATCCGTCCCTGATATCCTCGAACCGGATCACCTCCGGGATCGTCTTCGGCTTCTCCTTCCCGTGAGGGATCTGCACCAGCGGGTTCTCCCGGTAGCTGCTAAGCGAAGACGCCGAGAAATCCTCCTCATCGAAGATCTTCACCATATCGCCGTCAAAATCCGCTCCGCCCAGGCGCTCCGCGTCCGGCGAGCCGAAGGGCAGCATCAGGACGCCGGTCAGCTCACCCAGGTACTTCTGATAGAGATTCCTCTTCGCGTGGCGCGGCACGTAGGGAGGCATCGCACACTGCTCGTTGCGGGAGAGGTGCGGGTTGCGAAGCACCGCGTAGGCCTCCTTCCCCTCCCAGACAATCCCGGTCCGGGGATTCACCGGCGCATAGAACCGCCCGTCCAGCCGCTGCCGGTCGAGCTCCCGGTAAAATGCGGTCGCCTGCCGGGTCTTTCTCTTGCCCCCGGCCCCGGAGAGAATCCGGTAGACCGGCGCGCCGCTCTCCGGGTCCTTTCCGTAATAGACGATGAGCCGGTGCGCGAACTCCCTCAGCAGGAAGAGCAGGTCCCCCGAGAGGAAACGGTTCTCCCCGCGCACCATCAGCGTGCCCTTCATCGCGGACAGATACTGCGCGTGCACGGCCCCGCTGATCAGATTCTTCACATTGGCGTCCTGAAGCAGGAGAGGCTCCTCGCGAAGCAGAGCCTTTAACTTGCTCTCCTGCTTCTCATCCTCTTCACCGTCTGCCTCGCCCTCTTCGTCCTCCTCCGGCCCCAGCAGGTACGCCCGCTGCACCGCCGGATCGACCGCCAGCTTCTCCGTATATTCACGCAGCGAATTCTCCACAAGCGCGTCAAACTCGCCGCTCTTTAACACTCCCGTATTCAGGAACTGATAGTTCAGCCCCACATAGCCGGCATTCCACAGGCTGCGGTCCGTCCGCAGCACATAGAGCGCGTGCTCGTACTCGTGGAAGCGCCGGAAATACTCCTTCATCGGGTCCTTCCCGTCCGCGCCGAAGCTGCTCCGCACCCAGGCATGCGCCTTGAACATGCTGACCGTCAGCACGATCCGGATATCCGCGATCCTCCGCGGGAATCCGAAGTGGTCCAGGATCGCGTCCTTCTCCGGATCCATCCCGAACTCGTCCCTGCAGAAGGCCTGGAAATCCACCCGGTGCAGCATCCCCTTGCCGAACGGCAGCCGGATCTGGAAGGACGTCGCGCCGGCGGACTCCGGCTGCCCGGACCGTGCCAGGGCTGCCCCCAGCTTCTCCGCATATTCCGGGCTGATCAGCCCCTCGCCGTCAAAACAGTTGACCTCGAACTCCTCCGACTTCTTCCCGTAGACCTTCTTCCCGTACTGCGGGGCCGCCCCCGTCTCCGGGTCATACCCGGCCTGCTCGGTATAGACCTCGACGCTCCGGTTCCTGCGCCGGCTCATCGTATCCGGGATCACAACGACCGTCTCCTCATTGAGCTCAAACTCGCCGGCCGTCTCCCTCACACGCGTGCCGCTCGACAGATACAGCCCGCGGTAGGCATAGACCTTGCTCAGCGGATACTCCCGGCCCTGCCGGAAGATCCCGAGCGTCAGCCGCTCATCCAGCACCCCCATCAGCGTCTCATCGACAAATGTGATCACCGACTTGCGGGACATGCTCGCGCTCTTATCAAAGGGCCTCATCCACGCGGTCCTTCCCTCATACCGCAGCACAAACCCGTCGCTAAACAGGCGCGCCGCCAGATCATCCTGCTTCTTGCGAAGAAGCTCGGAGAAGTCCAGATAGACCAGGTCTGTGAGCTGAAACTCCGGCCGGTACGCAGGAATCCTCCTCGCGAAATCCCTCTTCGTCCGAAGCAGCTGGTCAAAATATCCGTTCATCGACCGCTCGGTCCTCGACTTGACCAGCATGCTGTAGACATAAGGCGCATCCAGGTCCACATAGTAGAAGATCTCCTCCGGCAGCCGGTCCGAGCCGCTCCTTGTCAACGCGTCGCGGACCTCCGTCCCGAAGCCTCCCATATCCTGCTCCCTCTGCACCGCGCAGATCGCAAGCTGCTCCGCCCGTATCGTCAGAGTCTCTCCCAGCTGATTCATATTCAATGCCATATTCACCATCCCCCGCCCCGCCGATGCGGGGCCCTCACTCTGTCCTTAGTATAACGTATG
>JAFPYK010000107.1 GCA_017412265.1 Lachnospiraceae bacterium | reverse complement strand
CGCCTCTGCGGTCTCCGAAACCTCCGGGGCCGGCGCTTCCGCCTGCTCCTCCGGAGCGCTCTCCGCTTCCTCGACAGGAGCTTCCTCTGCCGGAGCTTCCTCTGCCTTCACCTCCGGGACAGCCGCCTCGCGGACTTCCTCCGCCGGGGCCTCCTCTCGCTCCTTCACAGGCGCGGCCTCGCGCACCGCTCTCTCCGCGGCACTCATCTCCCGGGTCTCCGCTCTCGGCCCTTCTTCCACAGCCTCGCCCGTGTGATACGCGCGCAGCCGCTTCGCCTTCTCCACGATCGGCCCCTCGCCGAACCAGAGGATGATCCGGTCGCACTCCGCCACGCAGGCCTCCGCGTTGCCGTCCTTGTGGTAAAGCTTCGCGAGCTCGAAGGACCAACGCTCCGAGAACGCGTCCTCATTGATCAGCTTCAGCAGATCGATCAGCTCCGCGTTGTCCGCGCCCTCCTGCCGGCGGATCCGGTACTGCAGCACATAGCGGTCCGTACCCTCCGGATAATTCTTCTCGAAAATATCGTAATAATAATGCGCCTCGTCCATCCGCTCCAGCTTCAGGCACACGTAGATCAGCTGAACGAGCAGACGCTTGGACGTGGAATGCTCCTTCACCTTCTTCAGCCACACCAGGGCGTCCTCAAATTCCTTCGCCTGGATGCAGACGTCGGCGATGGCCAGCTGGTCATAAGCAGACTTGACATATCTCTCGTCCACGCTCATCGCAAGCTCATATGCGCTCTCAATATCTCCGTGGCTTCTTCGGTCGTGCATCTGCACGATGATTTCGGCGGCTTCATTTCTCGTCATGGTTTCAATCCTCCGGGAAATCCCTATAGTTATGATTATTTTACCACTTTTGCACAGGAAACACAAGCATACAACCGATTGCCCCTCCGCCGCGCGAAAGAAGGGCCCGCGGGACGTTCCAATCCCGCAGGCCCTTCTCCCAAAGAGGTATCCCAAATGCCGCCCGATGGCAGCTTCGCATGACCTTATGCCTCCATCTGCCCCCGCAGAAACGCGAGAGAGCTCTTCAGCGCCCGCAGCCGTCCCGCGAGCGTAACGTCCTCCTGCAGATCCCGGAAGATCCGCATATTGTACGAGGACGCGCCGTCAAATCCGGCCGCCGCCTCGATCGTCACGCCGCCTGTATAGCCGGCCTCACGCAGCGCCTCTCCCAGGCCCTTCCAGTCCGCCTTCGACCCCTCCTGCGGGATCGCGCGGTTTCGCTCCGACACATGCACATGGCCGATCATCCCGGCCTGCCCCGCCTTGCGCACCGCGGCGAGAAGGTCATTTTCCTCGATCCCGAGGTGAAACACGTCCAGCAGCAGGTTGCAGTTCTTGCTGTCCACCGCCCGGCAGTACGCAAGCCCTTCATCCACCGTGTTGAGCAGATAATTCTCAAACCGGTTGACCATCTCGATGTTGAGCGTCACGCCGCACTCCTCCGCGACGCGCACCGCCCTGCGCACACACTCCAGGCTGCGCATGGTGTGCTCGTACTTGTCCTCCGGCAGGATCATCTGGTTGTCATAGAGCGTCGGCCAGCACGCGTAGATGCCCGCGCTTCCGATATTGCTTCCGCCGCTCTCCGCCACGCACCGGATGCCCCGGATCAGGAAATCCGTCGCGTACTCCCGGACAAATGGGTCCGCCGACCGCATGTCCAGATGCTTCGGAAAGCCGTACGTGAACTTCACCTGCAGCCCGTACTCCTCCAGCAGCCTGCGCATCTCGTGACATTTCGCCAGGTCCAGCGAGAGCATCGCGTCCGTCGGGCGTAGCTCCACCGTATCCGCGCCGATCTCCTTCGCCTGCGCGAAGAAATCCTCCGGCCGGTCTGGATCGAAGAACGGCCCCCAGGTCATTTTGTGAACCCCGTACTGCATCACTGTCTCCTCCCTTGCCTGAAAAAACGGGGTGCCCGAAGGCACCCCGCATACACATCCGTGTCTTCCTCAGAAGTTACTCAGAGAAGTTGTTGATGGTATCCACGTTATCCTTATTGCACCATACGGTAGGAACCTTGACTTCCTTCTCTACGGTCTTGCCGGCCAGGATGTCGCAGGCATACTGCACACCGGTCTCGGAGATGACCTGAGGGAACTGAGCCGCAGATCCGTACATCTCACCGTTGCGGATGAAGACCTTGCCATCGGTGGAACCGTCGACGGAGACGATCTTCACGTTCTCAAGGATGCCCTGAGCCTTCGCCGCGGAGACTGCTGCCTGTGCGGCAGAGTCGCAGTAGCCGAACGCGCCGTCCAGATCCGGATAGGTCTGGAACACGGTCTCCCAGACAGGAAGAGCCACGTCCTCGGAACCGGCGGTTGCGGTCTGCTCGACGACGACCTCGATGTCAGGATACTTCTCGATGACGGACTTGAAGCCCTCGGAACGATAGACGGAAGCAAGGGAGGTAGGAACGGAATAGATCGCGATCTTGCCCTTGCCGCCCAGAGCGTCAACCAGAGCCTGGCCTGCAAGCTCACCGGCCTGCACGTTATCGGAGACGATGATGGAATCCACATACTGCGCGGAGTTGTCATCCACACGGTTGTCCAGGTTGATCAGGATGACGCCTCTCTCATGCGCTTTCTTTAACACAGCCTCAAGGCCCATGGAGTCATAAGGAACGAAGAGGATCGCCTGGCAGCCTGCCTCGATCAGGTCTTCCATATCCTTCTCCTGCTTGACCGGGTCAGAACCGGAATCGGTCACGGTCAGGTTGATGCCAAGTGCCTTACAAGCGTTCTGGCAGCCGACTACAACTTCCTTCTGGAAGGGGTTCGCCATATTCTTGGAGCTCATGCCGAAATGAAGCTTGGAATAGTCCAGCTCGGTCTCAGCTTCTGTCGTGGTCTCGGGAGCCGTCGTGGTCTCGGGAGCCGTCGTGGTCGTCTCGGGAGCCTTTGTGGTCGTCTCGGGAGCCTTCGTCGTCGTCTGCTCTTCCTGCTTCTGGCCGCAGCCCGCCATCATGGCGACCGTCAGAACAAGGACCATCAGAACAGCCAGGATTCTGTTTGTCTTTTTCATGTCTTACTCTCCTTTGCCGAATGAGCGTAAACGTTTACGCTCCTAAAAGCATATACGACGAACGACCGTCGTATATATGTGGAAGAAGAACTCTTCCGATTAATTGGTAAATTCATTGTATCAGCGTAAACGTTTACCGTCAAGTGGAAAATATCATTTCACTTCGGTTTTTCTTATTATTTTCCTGAGATGCGTGGGGCATGTGCCTGCATCTCCACGCTGTCACGCTCCAGCAGCGTCACCGGAATCACAATCGAGTGCTCCTCGCTCTTGCCCTCCGGGGCCGGATCCTGCATCATGCGGAGCAGCTCCCGCGCGATCGTCTCTCCCACCAGCTCCTTCGGCTGGATGATGGTCGTGATGGCCGGATTGGACGCGGCCAGCATATCACTTGCGTCATAGGCGACGATCTTCACATCCTCCGGAACGCGCAGTCCGAGATCCAGCACTCCCTTGAGCGCGCCGATGCCAAATGAATCATTCAGGCACATCAGCCCGTCCGGCCGGTCCTTCCCCCAGTTGGCAGCCACAGCCTCTCTCGCACTCTTGATCGACACGCGGTCCACCGCGTAGATCAGTTCCTTCTCCGGCTCGAAGCCGGCTTCCCTCAACGCCTTGCGATACCCCTCCAGGCGCTTCACATGCGTATAGTTGGTCGGCGTCGTCAGGACCGCCACGCGCTTGCAGCCCGCCTCCAGCAGCCGCTTCGTGCCCAGATATCCGCCCATAACATTGTCACAGGTCACATTGACCACCTGCTCCCGATTCGGCTCCCGTGCGGGATCCGTGTCCAGATAGACGGTCGGCAGGTTGATGAATCCCGCGTCCGCGTGGTTGTGGCGCACGAAATGCACGATCCCCGCCACCTGCTGCGACTGCAGGATCCGGATGCACTCCAGCTCCATCTGCTTGTCTCTGCCGGTATTGCAGAAGATGCTCGCGTAGCCGTGCCGGAACAGATACGACTGGATCACGCTCGCCACGTCGCCGAAATACACGCCCGTGATGTCCGGCAGCATGATGCCGATCATCATATTGCGGTTCGTCCGCAGGCCCTTCGCCAGCATGTTCGGCACGTAGCCGTAAGCGTCCATGATCTCATGCACGCGCCTCTCGGTCTCCTTGGAATACCGCCCTTTTTTGTTGATGATCCGCGACACCGTCGCCACAGATACCCCCGCAAGCTCCGCAATCTTCCGGATAGACACAGATTCGTCCATACGGCCGCCCCCTTTGTTGCGTAATCGTTTACTCTTGTTAAATGTATCATAAACCTATTGCGCATCAAATGCAAGAAAATGTTTCACGGGAACGCACCAGGGCGCGGGCAGTCATCCTGCCGGCGCCCTGCAACAAGTGAGACAAAAAAAGGAGTATCTTGCAAGTTTACATCCACTCCGAGGGATCCTTCCACCCCCGGGCCCCGAGATATCTCTCCAGCGGCATCGCGGCGATCTGCTCCTTCGTGAGGCCGGAATTCATCATCCGGGCCCAGCCGCCCTCGGCCTTCTGGCCGGAGATGGCGTCGGAGGGCTTCATCAGGTTCAGAAGCGGCTCGCCCGCCTCGAAACGACGCGCATTTTCGCGGATGATCGCGATCGTGGCCGCCTGCCGGTCCGGCACCTGCGGGGTGCTGTGCGGCGTGATATAGACGGTGGGCATATGCCAGAGCGGAGAATCCGGGGAGAGCGGCTGCTCTTCGAACACGTCCAGTCCGGCGCCCGAGAGCGTTCCGTTCTCCAGCGCCTCGATCATGTCCTCGGTGCAGACGAGCCCGCCGCGGCCCATGTTCACCAGGAATGCGCCCGGCTTGACCATCGCGAACGTGTCCTTGTTCAGCATATGGAAGGTCTCGTCCGTCAGCGCGATGCTAAGAATGATGAAATCCGATTCGCGAAGCAGCGGCTCGATTGTGTCGCCATTCTTCCCGATCAGCTTCTTGTCGATATAGTCCAGCCCCTGGATCGGAGACCGGTTGTAGGCTATGATCTTCATGCCGAAGGCGTGCAGCCGCTCAGCCAGCAGCCTGCCGTTGTTGCCCATGCCGATGATGCCGGCCGTGCGCCCGTAGAGGCCTCTCCAGCTCTCGCTGCCCTCCACGCCCCACTGGCACTTGTCCTGCGCCGTCATCAGCTCCCTGGTGTGATAGCAGCCGTGGAACATGAAATACACCGCGTGCTCCGCCAGCACCGGGGCGCTGCGCCCTGCCGCGCCGGTCACCGGGATGCCGCGCGCGAACACCTCCGGACGCGCGGAACCGTTCAGGCCCGCATGGTCACACTGAATCCATTTCAGCGTATTCTCGCCGAGCAGGCAGGGATCCACGTCGCCCATAACAACGGCTACATCCGCGTCCTTCACCTCTTCGGCCAGGCGCTCCTTGTCGTAAAAATCCACGTAGACAAACTCCGCATCGGGGAACACCCGGCGCAGATCATACATATTCTGTTTGTTATACCATACGGTGGTAACCACCTTGTTGATCTTCGGCATGCGACCACTCCTCCTGTTTGAATCTTGTACCGACGTTTCATTTGCCTGCATATTATCATGTCAGGCGCCGCCCTTCCATCCGCAGATTTGCTATTCTGTCCCTGAATTCGACGCATTCTCCCCGCGCCGCAGCCTCTCTCCACTATGTCCAAAATTACGACATTTTGGCAAAAATGCGTCTTTACCGTCCCGCATTCGCCCCATACAATAGAATCAAGAAATCCCACGAAAGAGAGGCACGTGAATGAGTAATTGGTGGAACGGATACCCCTGGCGGGTGATCCAGACGAATTTCCGTGAGATCGACACCCGGAACTTCGACGAAGATGTGTTCATCGAGAGTCTGAAGGACTTTTCCTGCAACGCGGTGATGCTCAACGCCGCAGGCCTGATCGCAAGCTATCCCACAGAGCTGGCGGACCACACCCGCAGCGCATATCTGGACGGATTTGATCTCCGGCACCTGGTAGAGCGCTGCCACGAGAACGGCATCAAGGTCATCGCCCGCACGGATTTCTCCAAGATCCCTGTCGCGGTCTATGAGCGCCATCCCGACTGGGCCTACCGCAAGCCGGACGGCGAGCCGCTCATCTACAACGGCTATGTGCAGACCTGCCTCTCCGGAGGTTATCAGGGCGGATACATGGATGAAATCCTTCGCGAGATGTTCGCGATGATTCCCTTCGACGGAATCTACTGCAATATGGGCACCGCCACCGGCGTCATCGTGGACTACAGCATGAACCGTCACGGTCCCTGCCAGTGCGAGGCCTGCCGCAGCGCGTTCCGGGGCAGATACGGTATGGATGTCCCCGTGGAGATGTCCCGCACGAACAAGGCGAGCATGGTCTATTTCCTCTTTATGCAGGAGCTGGCCGGCGCGCAGAAGAAGCGCATCATCTCGCTCCTTCGCGAGATCAGCCCGGACCTCGCCTACTGCTCTGTGGATTACGTGCGCCAGGAGGCGAACAGTGAATTCGGCCGTGAGCTGCCCCACTGGCAGTATCAGGCCGCGTCCAACGCCCGGGCCATCCGCGGCATGGGTCT
>JAFPYK010000106.1 GCA_017412265.1 Lachnospiraceae bacterium | reverse complement strand
GCCCGCTTCCGCCCGCACCAGATGCTCCCCGAGGAGCGGAATCCGGAACGTGAAGACGTACTGTCCGTCCTGCTCTCCCACCAGGACATCGTCCACATACAGCCGGACATGCGACTGGTTCGAGCAGACCTTGATCTCCGTCTCGTCCTCGCAGCGGTTCTCGTAGCGCTTGCCGCACAGATGCACGAAGGGCTCCTCCTTGTTCCACGCCGCCTTGTAGACGTAGAACGCGTCCTTCCTCAGCTGCCGGTCAAATGTCACCAGACCCTTCTGGTTCTCGCCGTGCTTGCCGCCCTCGTCTCGGCCGTCCGCCGCGAAATCAAACAGGTTCCACACATGCGTCGCCCACAGATACGGACGCGCCTCGATCATGCGGAGCATATGCTCGTGGTAGGCCACCTGGAACTCCTCGGTGTAGTCTCCCTTCTCCGGATGCGAAGAATGGAACGCGGGGTTCGCGTCCGCACCGTACTCGGAGAAGCCGATCACGCGGTCCGGATACTTCTCATGATACTCGTCGAAGAACTCGTCCGTTTGCTCCATCTCGCCCAGATACCAGCCGAAATACAGGTTGTAGCTGTTGATGTCCGGGATCGTAAGAATCGGGCTCTCGATCCCCAGCATGAAGACGTTGGCCATCGTTGTAAGCCTTGTCGGATCCATCCGGTGGCAGAGGTCATTTAACAGCCGGTGATTCTCGAGCAGGTCCTCGTCCACCGCGCTCGCCGCGGTGATCTCGTTCGAGAGTCCCCAGACGACGATGCTCGGATGGTGATAGCACTGCGTGATGAGCTCTCGCATCTGGTCCAGCGTGTTCTGGCGGCCGTTCTTCATATGCATCGTGATGTAGGGAATCTCTGCCCACACCACGAGGCCGTTCTCATCGCAGAGGTCATAGAACTCCTGCGCGTGCTGATAATGCGCGAGGCGCAGGGTGTTCGCGCCGAGCTCCCGGATGATCTCGATGTCCGCCTTGTGATCTTCAAGAGAAAGTGCATTGCCCTTGCCCTTCCGGTCCTGATGCCGGCTCACGCCCCGCAGCGGATAGCTGCGGCCGTTTAAGAAGAAGCCCTTCTCCGGATCGCAGTGAAACTCCCGGCAGCCGAATCTCGTGCTGACCTCGTCACCGCTCGCAAGCTTCGCGGTCGCGGTGTAGAGATAGGGATCGTTCACACCGTCCCAGAGATGCACGTTCTCGATGATAAATTCCGCGGTGCGGGGAACGCGCCTGGTCTCCCCGTTCACGGTGATCTCCACCGCGTCGGCGTTGTGCCAGGTCTCCACCGTCACCTTCGCGCACCTCTTCTCAAGGTCCACCACCGGCGTCACCTTCAGGCCCGGGGTCCCGTCCTTGACCAGCTCGAAATGCTCCGCCGGCACCGCGATCAGCCGCACCTCCCGGTAGAGTCCGCCGTAGAAGGTAAAGTCTGCCTTCTGCGGGTATACCGTGTCGTTCCGGTCATTGTCCACGGAGATCCGCAGCACATTCTTCTCTGCGAGCTCCCCGGTCAGCTCCACGCGGAATGCGGAGTAGCCGCCCTCGTGGCGCGCAAGCTTCTTCCCGTTTAAGAACACTTCCGCGGTCATCGCCGCGCCGTTCACTTCCAGGAACAGCCGCTCGCCGGCACATTCCTCCGCGGTCAGCTCGCGCTCATACCAGCAGGTTCCGCGGTGATAATCGTCTCCGCCGTCCTGGCCGTCCGCCGCGTTCCAGGTGTGAGGCAGGGTCACCGCCTCACAGATCTGGTCCGCACATTTGCCGAAACGCCAGCCGTCGCTTAATACTGTAATCTTACGCATCGTTCTTTATTCCTCTGCAGCAGCCGCGTTCTTCGCAGCCTCTTTTTTGTCTTCGATTCTCTTCTGTACATTCACCATCTCCTCACGGTCCAGCTTGCAGTGACGCATCGCGAGAAGCGTGCAGATAAAGCCCAGGATGGCGAGGCCGTAGCGCAGGAACATGGTCATCCAGAAGACGCCGCCGGTGGCCGGATCTTCCGGCTGAGGCATCGTCTGGCGATAGCCGATCAGCGCGACGCAGGCCGTAGCAATCGCCGCGGAGAAGGAAGAGACGATCTTATCGATCAGGCTATAGGTACCGGTGACAACCGCCGGGATATACTTGCCGCTGCGGTCCAGCTCATAGTCGATCAGGTCCGCCATAAAGCCGGTATTCGCGGTCGTGACACACATCATGAATCCGTTGACTGCGAAGGTCAGCACCACAAAAATGATCATCGGGATACCCATATGAGCGATGGTGTGCGTGCCGCCGAGCGTGAACATGATCGTGAAGAACAGGATCATGGCAACATTGGCAAAGATGGAATTCCTCGTCCAGGTGACGATCGACTCCTTGTTGCCGTGCTTGCCGGCGTATCTGGCGCCGATGATCGCGAAGATGATCGAAGGGAACATACCGACCGCACTTAAGATCGTGCCCAGGCCCATATTGCCGATCAGGATACCGTTTAACATCGTGCCGACGATCGATGCGGACGAAGCCTGCTGCGCGATCTTGTCAGACGAAGCGGAGATGATGTAGCTCTGCAGGGGCTTGTTGTTCTTCAGCACGTCCCACATATCCTTGAGTTTCAGGCGCTCTCTCTTGCCGATGCCCTCGAAATTCTCCGGCTTGTCATACTCGCTGATTCCGATGCAGACCATGATCACGCCAAAGAGCGAGATCGCGACGCAGATCCATGCGACGACACTTAAGAAGGTCTGGTTGAAGCTTCCGCCGAACTTCGGCATCAGCGTGTTGTAGACGACGATGTTGAGCGCCATCGGAACGACATAGTTGAAGGCGGTCTGCCACACGCCGACGGTCGGGCGCTGCTTCGGGTCATTCGTGAGCAGTGCCGGCAGGGTCTGCGCGGTCATGTTCACCATCGTGTAGCCGATGACGTAGAGCATATAGAATCCCAGGAAGGCAGCCACGCCGTGCCCCTTGCTGGAGAAGAAGTTAAACATACAGAGCACGCCGGCACTCTGGATCGCCCAGCCGATGAGCATCAGAGGGCGGACCTTGCCGAAGCGGGTGTTAAAGCGGTCATAGACAAACGCAAGCAACGGATCCGTGATTGCATCAAAAATTCGGGTAAAGGTTAACAGGCCGCCGACGACCAGCGTAGCGATCCCGTAGCCGATGCTGGCGGAGTAGCTGGCGAGGCCGATCAGGAAATACATGGCCATGCCGTTAAATGCGTTAAAGGCGATCAGAATGATCTGCCACAGTTTGGCGCGGCGGTACTCGACGCCGTCGATCTGACTCTGGGTAACTTTCTCTTTTTCCATTTGTGTAATCTCCTTCCGTACTGCAGGTACCCTCCGTACCTTTCGATTACATTTTACAATGCCTCCGGAAGGCCGGTAAATTCAAAAACACAGGAAAAATTACAAAAATTCAGGAAATTGTTTTCTCCTTTCATAGGGCTTGTGTTACACTGAAATCAGAACAGAGAGGAGGCCGCCTATGGAACCCGTTTATCAGCCGAACAGTGTAGAAGAAGAACACATCCGTCAGAACATGACCCGCGCAGAGGAGAACCTCGTGCTGCTGCAGAGCCTGATTCCTCCCAGCGAGAAGCTCTACGTCTGGAGCTATGATCCGCAGGGCGCCCTGATCGCTTCTTCCTGCCCGGAGGAGATCCAGCCGGTTCTGGATCAGACCTTCCGCGTCTTCGGGGGCCCGGAGCATCTTCGCAGCTACGCGGAGGACCCCTCCCGCACCCGGCCGGAGATCATCGGCTCCCCCCTCGGGCTCCAGTGGGCGCTCACCTACGAGTCGGACCGCAGCCGCCGGCTCCTCTTCGTCATCGGACCGGTCTTCTATACGGCCCCGTCTTATGAGCAGCTGCGGGGCCCGCTGCACACCCTGACGAACACCCCGGAAGCCGCCGCCTGGGCTGCCGGCTTCCGGAACATTCTCCCGGGACTTCCGGTGATGTCCTACGCGATCTTCACCCGCTACGTCCTTCTGGTCCACAACACGCTGAGCGGCCAGCATCTGGATCTGGATGCCCTGGAGACCGCCCCGCACGCCGAATCCTCTCCCGGCATCGCTCCCACCGGGCGCGACCGCCGCAAGGTCTACCAGGCAGAGCGTGCCCTCCTGCAAATGGTCCGCGAAGGAGACATCAGCTATCAGCACGCCCTCCTGCACAGCAGCGGCCTCAGCCCCGGAGTCCCCGTGCAGGGCAAGGACCCGCTGCGCCAGGTCAAGACCAGCATCGTCGTCTTCATCACACTGGTGACGCGCGCGGCGATGGAAGGCGGGCTCTCCCCCGAGATCGCCTACCCCCTCGGCGATTCCTACCTTCAGGCCGTCGAGGACTGCCGCGACTCCGGTGAGCTCAGCGCTCTCTCCCACGCGATGTACCATGACTTCATTTACCGCGTGCACCACGTCCGAAGTAACCCCGACTACTCCCCGGCGATCCAGAAATGCTGCGACTACATCGAGCTGAGCCTCGACCGCACCGTGTCCACGGCAGACCTCGCCGCCCTCGCCGGTTACAGCGAATACTATCTCTCTGAGAAATTCAAAAAAGAGACCGGCAGATCTCTCCGCACCTACATCCGGGACGCGAAGGCGGCCCGCGCGAAGGTCCTTCTGGAGACCACCGACCTGAGCGTCCGGGAGATCTCCGATCACCTGGCCTACAACACCGTCAACTATTTCATCCAGAGCTTCCGGGAGAGCACCGGGCAGACACCCGCCCGTTATCGGAAGGAACACCGATAAATCCGGCCGGACAGGCATCCGCACAGTAAAGGCGCTGTCGCATGAAGCCTCCCCACAATAAGTTTGAAGTCTGGAACCGACTCCCAGCATCAGGGAGTATGGCAGGCGAATCCCAGACTAGGACGACAAGAAAGTACGACATATGTTTTCTCCTTCCCTCTGCGATTCACAGAGCCTGGGGATATGGCAGGCGAATCCCAGACTAGCACAACGCCGAAGAGGCGAAAGACTGCCGGAGTCGACCCACAGGCGGAGCACAAAATGTTCTCGGGACCGTTACCGAGTGCCGGCACTTAGCG
>JAFPYK010000105.1 GCA_017412265.1 Lachnospiraceae bacterium | reverse complement strand
TCGGTGGTGGTCACGTGATACCAGTACTTTAAGCCGTGCACGGCGCCCCAGGGGCACCACTGGTAGCACAGATGCCACACGCCCTTGTGAAGGGCGAAGCCGTTCGGGTCGCTGGAGAGACCGGTCACGGGCTGTACGTGGTAGGTCTGGCGGTAGCGGGATGTCCGGATACGGTCATAAAGGTCCCGGATCTCATCGGGGCTCTGAAGGACACGGTAACGCTCATCGCGGGTCCATTCTCTCATGTCGGTTGTCCTCTTTTCTGAATAATTGCGAAATGTTAGGAATCGGTCTGTGAGACGCGCGGTGCATCTCACGAAAATCGTGCTGTTCCGCACCGTGTGCGGATTGATGGTTTTATGTTACCATATTGCGGCCGGGAAATCCAGTACCGGAGCGTCCTGCGGGGCAGACTTTCGCATTTCCCTGAAATCCGGGGCCGCTTTTGCTTGCATGAGGCCCCGAAAATCCATATAATAAATATAATGACCATGTGGACCGGGCAGACAGTCCGGAGACCGGAAAGGGGAACAGGCGAATGATCTATCAGACATTTGCGGCGATTGACGTAGGCTCTGGCGAGCTTGCGTGTAAGATTTTTGAAGTGAATAAGAAGACGGGCCTGCGGCAGCTGGATTATGTCCGGCACGCGATCCCGCTTGGCGCGGAGACGTACCGGAGCGGCAAGATCAGCCGGCACACGACCAACGAGCTCTGCGAGGTGCTCTCGGGCTTCGTGCGCAAGATGGAGGAGTACCGCGTGGAGGCGTATGTGGCCAACGCGACGAGCGCCCTGCGGGAGGCTTCGAATAATATCAACGTCCTGGAACAGATCAAGCTGCGGACGGGGCTGAAGGTGAAGATCCTGAGCAATTCCGAGCAGCGGTTCTTATATTACAAGGCCATGTCCGCCACCGACAACTTCTTCGAGAGGGTTGCGGGGGAGGAGACGGTCATCATCGACGTGGGCGCCGGAAGCATCCAGATCACGCTGATGAGCGAGGGAGTGCTCAAGTACACGCAGAACATCAACCTGGGCTTCCACCGCGTGGGCGAGCTGATCGCGCCGATGGAGCATTCGGCAGAGCGTTATCCGACCCTGATCGCGGAGTACATGAACAATGACCTGTCGACCTTCTACAAGATGTTCATGGAGAAGAAGCCGCGCAACCTGATCTCGCTCTCGGACCATCTGTCCTCGCTGCAGCCTTACCTGATCACGGAGGAGGGCAAGCCTTACATCAGCAGCAAGAGGTTCCTGGAGTTCTGCCGGAAGATCCGCGGGATGTATGAGCAGGATATCTGCCGGGAGTACCAGCTGAATAAGGAGCAGGTGCACGCGCTGCAGATGACGCTGATCATCTATGAGAGGATCTGCATGGCTTCGGAGGCGGAGCGTGTCTGGCTCTCGACCGCGACGCTCTGCGACGGTATCGCAGTGGACTACTGCGAGCGCAAGGACAAGGTGACCATCGGGCGTGATTTCACGGCGGATATCATCTCCACGGCACGCTACATCGCCGGGCGCTACCGCAGCAACACGGTGCACACGGACCAGGTCGAGTACCTGTCGCTGGCGATCTTTGACGCGGTGGCGAAGTCCTTCGGGCTCACCAAGAGGGACCGGCTGATGCTGCGGCTGGCAGCCATCCTGCACACCTGCGGCGAGTTCGTGAATATGAACAAGGGCGCGGAGTACTCTTATGAGATCATCCAGGCGACGGAGATTCTGGGCATCTCGCACAAGGAGCGCGAGATGGTGGCCAATGTGGTCCGCTACGACTCCAGCAATTTCCCGAGGTTCGAGTCGGTGATCGCGGGCCTTGACCGCGACACGTACCTGGAGGTGGCGAAGCTGACGGCCATCCACCGGCTGGCCAACATCATGGACAAGAGCCACACGCAGAAGTTCTCGGACGTGCGGGTTTCTCTGAAGGGAGATAAGCTGAACATCTCGGTGGCGACCCTGGACGACATGACGCTGGAACACGGATTTTTTGAAGAGAAAGCCAGATTCTTCGAGGAAGTCTTCGGTATCCTTCCGGTGCTGAAGCAGAAGAGACGGGCATAAGGGAGGAAGAGAAGATGGCTGTAGATTATAGCGCTCCGGAACTGTACTGGAACCGTGAGCTGAGCTGGCTGGAGTTTAATGACCGGATTCTGGGCAAGGCGAGAGACAAGAACAATCTGCTCTTCGAGCGGCTGAAGTTCCTTTCGATCACCGCGTCGAATCTGGATGAGTTTTTCATGGTCCGTGTCGCGTCCCTGAAGGACATGGTCAACGCGGACTACAAGAAGAGGGATATCGCGGGCATGACGGCCCAGGAGCAGCTGGACGCGATCAGCCGGAAGACGCATGATTTCGCGGAGCGGCAGTATTCGACGCTGAACCGCTCGTTCCTGCCGCAGCTGAAGGCGGCGGGGATTCATTTCCTGATGAATCATGAGGACCTGACCGAGGAGCAGGGGAAGTTCGTGGATCAGTATTTCCACAAGGAGATCTATCCGATCGTGACCCCGATGGCGGTGGATTCCTCGCGCCCGTTCCCGCTGATCCGCAACAAGTCTCTCAACATCGGCGCGCTGATTCAGAGCAAGAATCCGGAGCAGCCGGAGAAGAAAAAGGGCAAGGAGAAGGAGCCCGGGCTTGATTTCGCGACGGTGCAGGTGCCTATGGGCGTGAACCGGATCGTGGAGATCCCGACGGCGGAAGGCGAGGAAGGCCGGTCGTTCATCCTGCTCGAGCAGATCATCGAGCGCAATATCCATCAGCTGTTCCTGAACTACACGGTGATCGCGGCTCATCCGTACCGGGTGATGCGCAACGCGGACCTGACGATCGACGAGGATGAGGCTGCGGATCTTCTGACCGAGATCGAGAAGCAGTTAAAGAAGCGCCAGTGGGGCGAGGCGATCCGTCTGGAGATCGAGGAGGGCTGCGATAAGCGTCTGTTAAAGATCCTGAAGAAGGAGCTTGCAATCAAGGACGAGGACATCTTCGCGGTGAACGGCCCTCTGGACCTGACATTCCTGATGAAGTTCTACGGGACGAAGGGCTTCGCAGCTCTGCGCAACCCTGGCTACACGCCTCAGCCGGTGCCGGAGATCGTCACCCGCGAGGGCGATACGATCTTCGATAAGATCCGCCAGGGCGACATCCTCCTGCATCATCCTTACCAGACCTTC
>JAFPYK010000104.1 GCA_017412265.1 Lachnospiraceae bacterium | reverse complement strand
GAGGGCCCTGGCGGGGCGGCCGGAGATCCTGATCCTGGACGACAGCTCTTCGGCCCTGGATTATAAGACCGATTCGGCGATGCGCGGCGCGATCCTGAAGGATTATCCGGAGTCGACGCTGATCCTTATCGCGCAGCGGGTCTCGAGTGTGATGAACCTGGACCACATCCTGGTTCTGGATAACGGAAAATGCATCGGCTATGGGAAGCATGGGGAGCTGCTTGAGAGCTGCCCGGCGTACCGTGAGATATATCAGGTCCAGATGGGATCGATGGAGTGAGGTGGAGTTATGCCGGGACCGGGTGATCGCGGAAGAGCGAAAGAGAAGCCGAAGGACGCCAAGGGCGCGCTCCTTCGTATCCTGAAATATCTGACGGCCTACCGCCTGCCGATCTTCCTTCTGGTGGTCTGTGCGGTGGCGAGCAATCTGGGCAACCTGATGGGGCCGCGCTTCGCGGGCAAGGCCATCGGGGTCGTGGAGGAGGGAGCGAAGCTCGGCACGGGGCATGTGGACATGCCCGCGGTGCTGCATTATATGCTCCTGATGCTGGCGGCCTATGTGTGCTCGAACCTGCTGGGGTTCGTGGTGAGCATCAGTATGAGCCGGGTCGGGCGGCGCGTGGCGCAGCGGATGCGGCGGGATGTGTTTGACAAATTAATGAAGCTGCCGGTCTCGTATTTCGACCGGAACCTGGCGGGCGATATCATCAGCCGTGTCTCGTATGACATCGACGTGATCTCGCTGTGCCTCTCGACGGACCTGGTGCACATCTTCACGAGCATGATCACGGTCGTGGGAAGTTTCATCATGATGTGCACGATCTCGATTCCGCTGGTGCTGTGCATGGCATTTACCATACCGGCTTCGATCATTTTCACGAAGCGGATGGGCAAGAAGACGCGGCCGCTGTACGCGAAGCGGAGTAAACAGTACGGGCGGATGAACGGCTACGCGGAGGAGATGTTTACCGGGCAGAAGACGATCCAGGCGTACGCGCAGGAGGACCATATGGCGGAGCGGTTCCGGGAGATCAACCGGGACGCGGCGGAGGCCTACCGGGACGCGGACAGCATGGGCATGCGAATCGGGCCGACGGTGGGAATGATCTCGAATTTCGGCCTGGCGGCGATCGGACTGGGCGGGGCGGTGCTCTACATGAACGGTTTCGTGAGCCTGGGGCAGATCTCGAGCTTCGTCCTCTACAGCCGGAAGTTCTCGGGGCCGATCATGGAGATCTCCAATATCATCAATGAGATCCTGAGCGCGCTGGCGGCGGGCGAGCGGGTGTTCGCGCTGCTGGACGAGGCGGAGGAGGTCTCGGACCGGGACGGCGCGGCGGTGCTCGAGGACTGCGAGGGCCTGGTGGAGGCGGAGCATGTGGCCTTCGGCTACCTGCCGGAGAAGACGGTGCTGCATGACCTGAACCTGAGGGCCGAGCCGGGGCAGACGATCGCGATCGTGGGTCCGACGGGCGCGGGCAAGACGACGATCATCAACCTGCTGATGCGCTTCTACGATGTGGACAGCGGGCAGATCCTGGTGGATGAGAGGGATTGCCGCGATTATACGAGAGTGAGCCTGCGCAAGAATTATGCGATGGTGCTCCAGGATACCTGGCTGTTCGAGGGGACGATCTTCGATAACATCGCTTACGGAAAGGACGGGGCCACGCGTGAAGAGGTGGTGGCGGCCGCGAAGGCAGCGAAGATCCACAATTATATCATGCGCCTGCCGGAGGGCTACAACACGGTTCTCTATGAGGACGGGGGCAATATCTCCAAGGGGCAGAAGCAGCTGCTCACGATCGCGCGGGCGATGCTCTATCACACGGAGATGCTGATTCTGGACGAGGCCACCAGCAATGTAGACACGAACACGGAGCGGGAGGTGCAGAAGGCGATCCGGAGCCTGATGAAGGGCAAGACAAGCTTTGTCATTGCGCATCGGCTGAGCACGGTGCAGAACGCGGACTGCATCCTGGTCGTGAATGACGGGGATGTGGTCGAGCAGGGGACGCACGAGGAGCTGATGGCGAGACGGGGGTTTTATTACAAGCTGTACGCGAGTCAGTTTCATTGAGAAGAGAGGAAGTGCCGGGGGCCGGCCTGCGAG
>JAFPYK010000103.1 GCA_017412265.1 Lachnospiraceae bacterium | reverse complement strand
CGGAGGGCTATATCACGGAAAATGCGCAGGTGGAGAGTTATTTCCGCGGGCAGAATCTGGGATATGCGCAGGCGGAGCAGAGCAAGAATGAGTACAAGCCGTATTTCTACGTGAAGGCGCTGGATGCGGATGGATTGGCCAAGGCGGGCGTGCACCTGTCTGCGGGTCGCTTCCCGGAGAATGACCGGGAGGTGCTGCTTCCGGAGCATGCGCTGACGAACGGGGGCATGACCTATCGGATCGGGGATGAACTGACGATTGTCCTCGGCACGCGTGCGGCGGAGGACGGCACGGTGCTGACGCAGGCGGATCCGCTGCTGGACGAGCGGCCGGAGGTGTTTACGGCTGCCCAGGAGAAGACCTATACGATCGTGGGCATAATCAGCCGCCCGGGACAGACGATGGAGAGCTTCTCGGCGCCCGGCTACACGTTGATCACGGTTCCTTCGGAGAGCAAGGAGGAGTCCGGATTTGTGGCGGTCCGCTATAAGAAGGCGCGTGACTGGTACGATAACACGAAGAAGATCGCCGCGGTGATCGAGCAGGAGACCGGCGTGACGGTCAGCTGCGAGCGAAACCAGTATCTGCTGCGCTACGAGGGAGCGCTCTCGGATACGGCGCTGGGCACGATCTACGCGCTGGGCGCGATTATCCTGCTGATCATTCTGGCGACGAGTGTCTTCGTGATCCGCAACAGCTTCCGGATCTCGGTGGCGGAGAAGACGGCCCAGTACGGAATGCTCGCGAGCGTGGGCGCGACGTCGCGCCAGATCCGCGACAGCGTGCTCTACGAAGGATTCCTGATCGGGCTGGCCGGAATTCCGCTGGGCATCGCCGGCGGTACATTTGCGCTGGCCGTACTGACGAGGATTGTGAACACGCTGCTGCCGGTGCAGGATCTGGGCTTCCGCTTCACCTTCTCGCTGCCGCTCAGTGTGATCGCGGTCTCGGTGCTGCTCGGCGGGCTGACCATCTTCCTGTCGAGCCTGATCCCGGCCGTGCACGCGGGGAAGATCCCGCCGATCGTTGCGATCCGGGGAAATGAGGAGTATAAGGTCAGCAAGAAGCAGGTGAGAATCTCGAAGCTCACTGGCAGGCTCTTCGGCATCGGCGGCGTGATCGCGGCCAAGAACCTGAAGCGCAGCAGGAGCAAGTACCGCACGACGGTGGTCTCTCTGGTGGTGAGCGTCGCGGTCTTTATCGCGCTGTCGAGCTTCGTCAGCTACACCAGACGTGCGACGGGCATGGTCTACACGGATTATCAGTGGAACATGCAGGTGCGGGGCCTGCAAAGCGGGCAGGAGGCAGAGAAGCTGGCACGGGAGATCGGTGAGACGGATTATTCGTACGCCAGCGAGCTCTCTGCGCTCGTGGATCTGGAGAAATACGGAACGGAAGAGGAGAAGGCGGCTTACAAGGACTACTATGAGAGTACCCCGGAGGAGTACCGGAAGTACCTGAATTACAACTGCACGGTGGTCTATCTGAACCGTGACTACTTTGAAAGGTTCGCGCGCAGCCTGGGCTATGACGGAGATTTTACCAGAATGGCGCTGCTGAACGACTCGATCATGACCCAGGATGAGGAAGGAGGCAGAGCCGTCCGTTACATCTACAAGGATGTCGAGAAGACCGGATTTGCCTTCATGTATACCGCCGGGACTAATGACGAGGATATCCCGATTGCGGGCGAAACCGTGGAAATCGCCGATATTCACCGCATCGACAGGCGCCCCATGGGATATGAAAGCATCTATTCGGATGGAGGAATGCTCTTTGTATCGGAGGATTTCGCATGGATGCCGGAGAAGGATACCCCGCTTCTCAGGGGAATGTACATCAATTCGGCGCATGCCTCGGAGACGGAGACGAAACTCAATGCGATCAAGAGCGAGGACAGTGCGTATGCGGGGCTGCAGGTCTATAACCTGGAGAGAAATGCGAACGATGAGAAGAACATGATCCTGCTCATCGAGATCTTCCTGTACGGATTTATTACGGTGATCACGCTGGTGGGCGTGACAAATATCTTCAACACGATCACCACGAACATGATCCTGCGGAGCAAGGAATTCGCGATGTTAAAGTCCGTGGGAATGACGAGCGGCCAGTTCCACCGGATGATCCGGCTGGAGAGCCTGCTCTACGGGGCGAAGTCGCTGATGATCGGCGTGCCTCTCGGGGTGCTCGGGTCGGTGCTGATCTACCGCGCGTACTCGGATGCGATGGACCTGGGCTACCGGCTGCCGATCGTCGCGATCCTTCTGGCAGCGGTCTTCGTCTTCGTGATCGTGGGCCTGACGATGTGGTATTCGCTGGCGAAGATCGAGAAGCAGAATATCGTGGAGACGATTCGAAACGACGCGATCTGATCGATCGGAGAGAGATGACGCAGGGGCTGCGCGGAGAGATTCTCCCGCACGCGGTTCCTGCGTTTTGATTTGCCGGAGTTTGTGGTATAATGATGAAAAACCATGGGCGGTATCGGCGCGGAGGATGTAATATGAACCGTATCTTACTGGTGGAGGACAATGAATATATCAGCAAGGGCCTGGTCTATATGTTGAAGCAGGATTCATTTGACGTGCTCCTGTGCAGGAACCGCGCCGAGGTGGATGCGGTGATCTATGACCAGCTCTTCGACCTCGCGGTGCTGGACGTGATGCTTCCGGACGGGAGCGGGTTCGACATCTGCAGGGACTTAAAGGAGTGCGCGCCGGACACGCCGGTGATCTTCCTGACGGCGAAGGATGAGGAGCAGGACGTGGTCTATGGGTTTGACCTGGGGGCGGACGATTATGTGATCAAGCCGTTCCGGAGCCGGGAGCTGCTCTCGCGCATCCACAATGTGCTGCGGCGCTACAACAAGAATGACAAGGAGATTACGGTCGGGGACGTGAGGATCGACCTGTTGGCGAACCGGGTCTTCAAGGGAGAGAAGGAAGTGTCGCTGAGCCCGCTGGAGTACCGAATCGCGGTGATGCTCCTGCAGAACCGCGGAAGGACGGTCACAAGGGAGCAGATCCTCGGAAAGATCTGGGATTACGCGGGAAATGTGGTCGAGGATAACACGTTAACAGTCTACATCCGTAGAATCAGGTCAAAGCTTGGAGATGACTTGATCGAGACTGTAAAAGGCATCGGTTATCGGGTGGTAAGAGATGAATAGATCAACGAGAGAAAACCTAAAAAAGGTGGTGCTGCCGGGGGCCTTGCTGTGTCTCGCGGCGATCGCCTTATATCTCGGACTGCTGGCGCTGTCGACCGCGGGCTTCCGAAGGGAAAACAACCGGCGGGCCGCGGCATTTGTCGAGAAGCTCCATGAGGAGTATCCGGAGCTGTCGGAGGGGGAGCTGATGCGGCTCTACCGGGAGGCAGAGGAAGGCGGAGAGGAAGCCGCGGCCAGATTCTCGTACGAGGAGATGGAGTTCCTGAACCGGGATGCGGGGGCATATGCAAGAAGAGCCGCGCTGGCGGGGGCCGGCGCGATCGCGCTGCTTGCATCGGTCGGGATCCTGGTCTGCCTGATGAGGCGCAGGAGGAGAGAGCGGGAGATCCGCGAGCTCATCGATTACATGCATGAGATCGAGGGGAAGTCCTACCGGCTCAAGCTCGATGAAAACCGGGAGAGTGAGCTCTCGCTTCTGTCCAATGAGATCTATAAGATGACGGTGCTTCTGAGAGAGGCGACGGACCAGAGCCGGCGCGACAGCGAGAATCTGAGCCGCGCGCTGGCGGATATCTCGCATCAGCTGAAGACCCCGCTCTCGGCGATCGGGATCATGCTGGATAACATCCTGGAGGATCCGGAGATGCCGGAGGAGGTGCGGATGGATTTCCTGCGGGGGATGGATTCGCAGGTGACGCGGATCTCGGAGCTGGTGGAGACTCTGCTGCATCTTGCGAGGTTTGACGCGGGGACGATCCGGATGAATCCGGAGGAGGTCACGATGCGGGGGCTCCTCGGGAGTGTGCTCGAGGACCTGGACGTGCTCTTCGACCTGATGCAGGTGGAGACCGAGCTCAGCGGCGACCTGGATACGCCTCTGCTGCTTGACGTGCGCTGGGAGAGCGAGGCGCTTAAGAATATCCTGAAGAACTGCGCGGAGCACAGCCCGGCGGATTCGACGATCCATGTGGAGGCGGCGGACTGCGGGATGTTCTACCGGCTGCGGATCCGGGACGAGGGCGAGGGCATCGCCAGGGAGGACCTGCCGCACATCTTCGAGCGGTTCTACAAGGCGAAAAATGCGTCGGCTTCCTCGATCGGGATCGGCCTGTCGCTCGCGAAGGCGGTGATCGAGCAGGAGGAGGGCTATGTGTCGGCGGAGTCTGAGCCGGGGCAGGGGACGACATTTACCATCCGCTACCCGGTGCGGAGGAAAGAGGCATGAAGAAGAGACGGAAGAAGGCGGCCGCGGTGATCGCGCCGGTGGACCTGGAGGCGCTGCGGGCGCTGTTTGAGGATCCCGGGAAGAAGAAGGCGAAGGGGCCTGCCCGGGTGCGTCGCGCGAAGAAGCCGGAGGAAGCGAAGAGCGGGGAAATGATGGCGCACGATCGCTGGATGCGGGAGCCGCTCTTTGAATGGCTGGAGGAGCAGCTCGGAAAGGTGCGGATCCTGGAGGAGATCGAGATCGGCAAATCGCGGGCGGACGCGGTGCTCGTGACGGAGGATGAGGTCATCGGGCTCGAGATCAAGAGCGATCATGACACGTACACGCGGCTGGAGCGGCAGGTGAAGGATTACGCGAAATATTTCGACCGGAATTATGTGGTGGTCGGGACCTCGCACGCGATGCACATCGAGGAGCATGTGCCGGAGACGTGGGGGATCATCACCGCGGAGGAGGTCGACGGGGCGGCGGATTTCTATCTGCTGCGGCGGGCCGGAGAGAATCCGGAGCGGGAGATGAAGCGGAAGCTGAGCCTGCTGTGGCGCGCGGAGCTGCACGCGGTCGGCGAGGGGTTCGTGAAGTATAAGTACGCGGAGAAGCCCCGGGAGTTCCTGGCGGGGAAGGTGCTGGAGGCGGTGCCGGAGGAGGTGCTGCAGCGGCGGATCTCGGAGGCGTTGTTTGAGAGGGAGTATAGGTAGGGCGGCTTGCTTTAAGGGGTGGCGTGTCCCTTCTTTTTCTTGCGCGCCTTGCGGCTCGGGTGCCTCGATGCAGCGGCACGTAAGCGGCTTCCGGACCCAGCAGGAGAGTTGCTGAAAAGTTTGGTGCGCTGCTGAAGCAGCGTTCACACATGAAGAAAAGTGGTTTTGAACCTTTGGTTCAACCACTTTTTTTCATGTGCGAATGACACCAAACTTCGTTTTCGTTTGTGGGCTGCGTCGGTCACCCGCTAAGTGCCGGCACTCGGCAACGGCCCGAAAAAGAAGGGAAAGCACGCCACTGTTTTGGCTGAACACCTCCAAGAACCGCCTATATGGAGGT
>JAFPYK010000102.1 GCA_017412265.1 Lachnospiraceae bacterium | reverse complement strand
TCAGCCTGGCGCTTCTGCCGGTTCTGCTGAGGGAGTACGGGGTGGTCTCGCCTTACAGTGTGCTTCTGAATCTCATCGTGCTTCCGTGCATGAGCCTGCTGATGTCGGTGCTGGCGGCCTGCCTGCTGCTGTCCTTTGTATGGCCCGCAGGAGGCGCATTCTTAGGCGGGAGCGCCGGGGCTGTATTCCGGCTCTATGAGGCGGCCTGCAGGGCTTCTGACGGGCTTCCGGGGCATCTGCTGGTGCGCGGTACGCCGCCCGTCCTGCTGTGTCTGGTGTATTATCTGCTCCTGGGGGCTGCGGTCGTGATCCTGCGGAGGGCTTCCGGCGAGATGCGGGCGCGCAGCCGGAGGAGGCGCAGGAGAGAGGCCGCGGGGGCGCTCCTGATCCTTGCCGCCTGCCTGATGATCCTGGTCCGGCCTCCGCACCGGGGGCTTCGGATCGTGTGCATGGACGTATCGCAGGGGGACGGATTCCTGATCCGGATGGATGAGGTCAACGTCATGATCGACGGAGGGAGCTCGGACCGGAAGGAGGTGGGAGACCGGGTGATCAAGCCCGCGCTTCGGGCGGAGGGCGTGGATCACATCTCATTTGCAGTGATCACGCACTGGGACGCGGATCACATGAACGGAATTCTCGCGCTTCTGGAGGAGAGCTGGCTGCATGTGGACTGCGTGGTGCTTCCGGCGGTCTCGGAGGAAGGGAAGGAGGTGGAAGGCCTGAGAGAGCTGAAGGAGCAGCTGACCGAGATGTCGGTGCGTTGGATGACGGTCGGCAGCGGGGAGCGGCTGGAGGCCGGCAGAGGCGCGCTGGAATGCCTGCTGCCGGTGCGCGGGCAGCGCACAGACAACGCGAATAACGCCTCGGTCGTTCTGGGGCTTCACTACGGGGCATTTTCCATGTTATTTACCGGGGATCTGGGAGGCGAGCGGGAGAGCGAGCTGCTGTCCTATCCGGGCGGATATACGGTCCTGAAGGCGATGCATCACGGCTCTGCTTATTCCAATACCGCACCGATGCTTGCCTGGTGTCAGCCGGAGGTATGCGTGGTGAGTTGCGGGCGCGACAATTCGTACGGGCATCCGCACCCGGAGTTCCTGAAGAGGCTTGCGGAGCGGAGGATTCCGTGGTATGTGACGGCAGAATGCGGGGCGGTGATCGTGGAGAGTGACGGGGAGTGCTACCGGATCCGTGGCTACCGGGCGCAGCCTGCGGGGAGGTGAGATTAGGCGCGGAAAATGGTCTTTTCAGCGGGGATGAGAAGAGATATGATGTAGAAGAGAGGAGGCAGAGGATATGGTTGTGCTGGTGACGGGCTTTGAGCCTTTTGGGGGAGACGCGGTCAATCCGACACAGGAGATCGTGCATGCGCTCCCGGCGCGGGAAGGGCAGGCGGAGATCGTGAAGCTGGTGCTTCCGGTGGAATTTGTCCGGGGGCCCGAGGAAGCGGTCTCGGAGATCCGGAGGATCCGCCCGGACGCGGTGATCTGCCTGGGGCTTGCCGGCGGCAGGGAAGCGGTGACGCCGGAGCGGACCGCGGTCAATGTGATGGATGCCAGAATCCCGGACGCGGCGGGATACCGGCCGAAGGACCAGGCGATCCGGCCGGGCGAGCGGGAGGCGTACTTTACCGCGCTTCCTTACCGGGCGATGATCGAAGCGGTGAAGGCAGAAGGGGTTCCGGCGAAGCTCTCGGAGTCGGCCGGCACGTACGTGTGCAACTGCCTGATGTATGAGGTGCTGCGGCTGCGGGCCCAGGAGGGACTGAAGATCCCCTGCGGCTTCGTGCATGTGCCTTATCTGGATACGATGGGGAAGGACGGGCAGCCCTCGCTTTCCCTGGATGAGATGGTGCGGGCGGTTCTTGCCTGCATCCGGACCCTCGCGGCCTGAGGGGTGTGTAATCAGAAGAAGAGAAGCAAAAAAAGGTGCCCGGGAGAACCCGGGCACTTCGCATATTCAGGCAGATCACATAGGAGAGGCGGCTCTGCCGGCTAACGGTCGCGCGGGACCTTGCCGGCCTTCTCCAGGGCATCGGCGGTCTCCGAGAGCCATTCATGATAATGATCATAAGGGGTCTCGGCCCACCAATCGAGAAGATTGTTCAGTGACTCGGTGTCTTCCTCGACGCTGGTGCAGCGGTACTGCTCCGGATCGCGGTTGACTGTCACGAGATGACAGTTGTCTTCCTTAAAGTCGATCCGGTAGATGCAGCAGCCGGTCCAGCTGCGATGCGCCCAGAGGGTGTGATCCTCCATATACCAGAACCATTTATCCTCCATGGCCTGAGGGATGTTGCCGAGGCGGAGCGCATTCATCTCTTCCTCGCTGAAAGCCCTGTGAAGCACGAAGGTGTCATTCTGCTCCGGCATGGGCAGGGTCTTCCAGTCGCTGCGGCGGGCAGCGCGTATCCTGGATCTCTGATCGTCTGTCATATATTCTCTCCATTCGAATTCCGGGGTTTCGGGGCTGCTCCCGGCCGGAGATCTGCCCCGGCCTTTCGAGATGAGCATACCATACGGGGCCCGTGAGCACAATAAAAAACCTCTCTTGCCGCAAAGACAAGAGAGGTGTTCTGAAAGCGGAGACGGAGGGATTTGAACCCCCGCGCCGGTTGCCCGACCTATCGGATTTCGAATCCGAACCCTTCAGCCTCTTGGGTACGTCTCCAGTATTAACGGACAGTGGAGCCGGAGAGCTCTACGAGAAGCAGCTCGGTTCCCAGACGGTCGCTCGTGCGGCCGGTCTTGATCTGTTCCTCCGTTATCATACACAAAAGCAGACGATTTTTCAACTGATTTAATGAAAACTTTCCTGCGGCAGCCAGACTCTTTCGCAAAACGAAGGGTGCGACGCCCATCATCGAGCTGATCTCCTTCTGTGTCTGGCCCTCGCGGGAGAGCTCCTTGGCCTGCAGCATGAGGTTAAACTGCCGGGTGATCAGGTAGAGGATAGACATTGGGCTCTCGCGGAGCATGAGAAGATCGTGATAGAGGGCGAGCGCACGGTCGGCGTCTCCGGCCGCGATCGCGTCAACCATATCGAAGATCCGCCCGGAGACCTGCGGCACGCAGATCGCGTCGATGTCCTTCGGGGTGACGGACTGACGGCCCATCGCGTAGCAGATGAGCTTCTCGAGCTCGTTCTGGATGCGCTCCATGTCGGTGCCGGTCTGCTCGAGGAAGTAGACGGCGGACTGCCGGGAGATGCGAAGGCCGTTCTTCTGGAGGCGGCCGGCGATCCAGCGGATCAGGGTATCCTCATCCTGGGTGGTCATCTCGCTGACGACGCCCCTATCCTTGACGGCCTTGTAGAGGCGGTTCCTCTTATCGACCTCGGTCTCGACGAAGATCAGATGGGTCTCCGCGGGAAAGGTGTCGAGCGCGTCCGCGAAATCGCCGCCGGACTTAAACCAGCCGGAATTCTCGATGAGGATCACGCGGCGCTCGGAGAAGAAGGGCAGGGTCTCGGCCAGGGAAATGACTTCCGCGGGGTCGATGTTCTTGCCTTCAAAGTGGCTGTAGTTCATGGTGTCGGAGGGATCGATCATCGCGTCGCGCAAGCGGTTCTTGTACTGATTGCGCAGATAGTCCTCGCTTCCGGTCAGCAGATAGACACGTGCAAACGTGCGGTTTTTGATGTGATTCAGCAAGGTTTTCACGGCGGCTCCTCCTCTCCATGCATCGTCCTCGCAGCGCGTCTGCGGCGCTGCGGTCTGCATCTATTTTACTAAAGAACTTGCCCTCCCGCAACCATTTGATATAATAAAGACATCTGTGAGAGAAGCCCGGAGGGCTTCGGAATGTGAGGGCAGTATGAAGGTTACGTATCTCGGACACAGCGGATTTGCGGTGGAGCTGGAGAATTATGTTCTGATTTTTGACTACTGGAAGGGAGAGCTGCCGGAGATTGACCCTGAGAAGCGGGTGCTGGTCTTCGTCAGCCATGCGCATCACGATCATTTCAATCCGGAGATCCTGAAATGGCCGGCGCGCTTCCCGAAGATTCATTATATCCTTTCAAATGATATCAAGATCGAGCCGCATCCGGCGGTGACGGTGATCGGGCCGGATATGACGCTGCGCGGACCGGACCTGGAGGTGCGGACGATCGGGTCGACGGATGCCGGTGTGGCGTTCCTGGCGGAGGTGGAGGGCAAGAAGATCTTCCATGCCGGGGACCTGAACTGGTGGACCTGGGGCGACCAGGATACGATGGAAGAGTATCTGGAGATGACGGCGAATTTCCTGGCGGAGATGAACAAGCTGGAGGGGAAGTATTTTGACCTGGCATTTGTGGTGCTGGATCCGAGGCTGGATGACCGGTACGGCTGGGGGATGGAGTGCTTCCTGAAGAATGTGGACTGCGACCATGTGGTGCCGATGCACCTGTGGGAGAAGTATGAGACGATCGGGCGTTTCCTGACGGATCCAGCCTATGAGCAGTACGCGCCGCGCGTGATCTCTTACGGGGCTCCGGGGGAGAGCTTTACGGTGTGAGTGCCCGGCGAGGTTGATTTCGGGGGACAGTTAGGGTAAAATATTAGATTATGAACAACACCTGGAGGAGTTCTGAGATGGAAAGACGCGATAAGATCAATTATTATCTGGATCTCGCGGAGGTGGTCTCGCAGCGGGGCACCTGCATCCGCAGACGGTATGGGGCCGTGATCGTGAAGAATGACGAAGTGATCTCTACGGGCTATGTGGGGGCGCCCAGAGGAAGGCAGAACTGCACCGACCTGGGGCACTGCATCCGGGCGGACCTGAAGATCCCGCGCGGGGAGCGTTATGAGCTGTGCCGCAGTGTGCACGCGGAGGCGAACGCGATTATCAGCGCGCCCAGGGACAAGATGCTCGGAAGCTCGCTGTTTCTGTGCGGGACGGACGTGCCTACGGGAAGATACGTCGAGAACGGCAGCTGCTGCTCGATGTGCAAGCGCATGGTGATCAACGCGGGCATCGAGACGGTCTATATCCGGGACACGAAGGATGCGTACCGGGTCGTGCCGGTGAAGGAATGGATTGAGAATGATGAGTCTCTGACCGGAAGTTTCGGCTACTGAGACTGAGGATGATGGGATATGTATAATGATTTATTTTCCATCGGGCCGTTTACCGTGCATGGCTACGGTCTGATGATTGCGATCGGAATCATCGCCGCGTTCACGGTGGCCCAGTGGCGGGCGAAGCGGTGCGGGCTGGATCCGGACGCGGTGTTTGACCTCGGAATGTGGGGCACGATCGGGGGCTTCCTCGGCGCGAAGGTCCTCTTCTGGATCACGATCCTGCCGGATATCGTGAAGGATCCGAAGATTCTTCTGGATCTCAACAGTGGCTGGGTGGTCTACGGCGGCATCATCATGGGCATCGTCTCTGCCTGGCTGTATGCCCGCCGCAAGAAGATCTCCTTCCTGGCTTATTTTGATCTCATCATGCCGGAGATCGCCCTGGCACAGGGCTTCGGACGGCTGGGATGCTTCCTCGCGGGCTGCTGCTACGGGATTCAGACCGAGAGCCCTCTGGGGATTACATTTACGCACTCGGACTTTGCGCCGAACGGCGTATGCCTGGTGCCGACGCAGCTGATCTCTTCGGCGTTTAATTTCCTGCATTTCTTCCTGCTGGTCTTCTGGTCGAAGAGGGGCAAGAAGGCGGACGGGCAGGTGGCTTCGCTCTACCTGATCATCTACAGCGTGGGACGGTTCCTCGTGGAGTTCCTGCGCGGTGACCTGGCCCGCGGGAGCGTGGGCGCGGTCTCGACGTCGCAGTTTATCTCGCTCTTTGTGTTTGTCGCGGGAATCGGCCTGATGGTTTTCTTCGGGAAACGGGGGAAGGCCGCGAAGGAGACGCCTGCGGTGAAGGAAGAGGCTGCGGAGGAAGAGCCTGCCGCGGAGGAAGAGCCTGCGGCGGAAGAAGAGCCTGCGGCGGAAGAAACTGCGGAGGAAGAGAATACTGCTTCGGAGGACGTCTCTGCTAATGAGTCCTCTGAGGATCAGACAGACTCTGAGCCGGAAGGCCCGGAGGAAGGGGAGAATCCGGAGAAGGAGTGAGAGCTCCGGAGGATGGATGCGGCTCTTTGAGGGGGGAGCGGTATCCGGCGGTCCGTGTGAAGCGCCGCGGACGGCCACTGCGCATCGCGCATCTGCGCTTCAATCACAGGTGATAACTATGAGGGTAATTCTGCTGTTTATGCTGGGGCTCGGCCTCATTATGCTCTGCGGCAACCGGCTGGTGGACGCGGCGGTGGATCTGGCGAAGAAATGCAAGATCCCGGAGGCGATCATCGGCGCGGCGGTGGTCAGTATCGCGACCACGCTGCCGGAGATCCTGGTGTCGGCCACGGCAGCGGTGCGGGAAGCGCCAGATCTGGCCGCGGGAAGCGCGACGGGATCCATTATCTGCAATACCGCGCTGATCGCGGGCTTCAGTCTGCTTGCCCGCCCGTCCAGGGACCTGGAGCCGAAGCCGTATCTGTGGCGGCTGATGTTTTTTGCGGCCGCGGACGTGTTCCTGACCGTGTGCGGGCTGATGTTCGGGGGATTCCCCCGGTGGGCCGGAGCGGTCCTGCTCGCGGGCTTTGTGGCCTACACGGTGCTGTGCGTGCGCAAGGACCCGATCCCGCCGCAGGAGATGGGGCCCGCGGGTCATGTGGCGCGGGCGCTGGTGATGTTTGTTGTCTGCACGGCCGGGCTGGCATTCGGAGCGAGGCTCCTGGTCGATAACGGCGTGCGGCTCGCGGAGGCGGCTCATCTGCCGCAGAGGGTGATCGCGGTGACATTTATCGCGCTCGGGACGTCGCTGCCGGAGCTGGTGACGGCGGTTTCCGCGGTGATGAAGGGACATTCGGACCTCTCCCTGGGCAATATCCTGGGAGCGAATACATTGAACCTTTTGCTGGTGGCCGGTATCCCGGCCGTGATCCGGCCTCTGTCGGTCGATCCGCTGACGGCCAGGCTTGACCTGCCGCTCGGACTCGGGCTGATGCTGGTGCTTACGGTACCGATGATGATCCGCAAGAAGGGCAGCCGCCTGCAGGGCTTCCTGCTGGTCTGCGCTTATGTGATCTATGCGCTGCTGCAGTTCTAGGCAGCGGAAAGGATGGTGGGGCAAATGAAACTGGCACAGCAGTTTGTCCCGGGGAAGACGAACTACTCATTTGAGATATTTCCGCCGAAACGGACGGATGCCGTGGAGAGCGTCTATCACGCGATCGACGAGCTCGCGCCTCTGAAGCCGGACTTTATCAGTGTCACGTACGGCGCGGGAGGCAATCCGGCGAACACATTTACCGTGGATATCGCTTCAGACATCAAGAAGCGCTACGGGATCGAGTCGGCAGCGCACCTGACCTGCGTGAACAACTCGTTCGAGGACATCGACCGGATCCTTCAGAGGCTGAAGGAGAAGGGCGTCGAGAACATCCTGGCTCTGCGCGGCGATGAGAATCCGGACGTTCCGCCGAAGAATGATTTCAAGTATGCCAAGGACCTGATCGCCTACATCCGCGGGCACGGGGATTTCGGCATCTCGGCGGCCTGCTATCCGGAGGGACACATCGGCTGCGAGAGCATCGACAAGGATATCGAGCATCTGAAGGAGAAGGTAGACGCGGGAGCGGAGCACCTGATCTCGCAGCTTTTCTTTGACAATGAGACGTATTACCGCTTCGAGGAGAAGGTGCGCAGGGCCGGCATCACCGTGCCGATGGAGGCCGGCATCATGCCGGTGACGAGCATCGCCTCGATCACTCGGATGGTGACGCTGTGCGGGGCGAGCCTGCCTCGCAAGTTCACGCAGATGATGCAGCGGTACCAGAATTATCCGGAGGCGGTCCGTGACGCGGGCATCGCCTACGCGGTCGACCAGATCGTCGATCTGGCGGCCCACGGGGTGGACGGTATCCATCTGTATACGATGAATAATCCGACGGTAGCCAAGAGAATTACAGAGGCTGTGGAGAGCCTGGTGCGGCCTCACAGACTCGGTGAGCGGGGGTAAGATCATGCAGAAGAGGATTTCATTTATCGGCGCCGGCAATATGGGCGGCGCGATTCTGGGCGGCATCCTGAGGGCCGGCATCGCCGAGCCTTCGCAGATCATGGCCGCGGACGTGCTGGAGGAGAAGAGGAAGGAGACCGCGCAGACGTACGGCGTGCTTGTGACCGGGGATAACCGGGAGGCGGCCGCGCGGGCGGAGATCCTGTTCCTGGCGGTGAAGCCGGTCTTCCTGCCCGGGGTGATAGAGGAGATCCGGGACGTGATCCCGGCAGGCTGCGTCGTAGTATCGATCGTGGCCGGACAGACGATCGGGCGGCTCGAGGAGATGATCGGGCATCCGGTGAAGCTGATCCGGGTGATGCCGAATACGCCTGCGCTGGTCGGCGAGGGGATGAGTGCGCTGACGAAGAATGCGCTCATGGAGAAGCCGGGCATGGAGCAGGAGGCGGAGGAGATTCTCCGGATCTTCACGTCCTTCGGCAAGGCCGAATGGGTGCCGGAGCGGCTGATGGACTGCGTGACCGGTGTGAGCGGATCCGCGCCTGCATTTATCTTCCAGCTGATTGAGGCGATGGCCGATGCGGCCGTGCTGGAGGGGATGCCGAGAGCACAGAGCTATACATTTGCCGCGCAGACGGTGCTCGGCTCCGCGAAGATGGTGCTGGAGCTCGGGAAGCACCCGGCGCAGCTGAAGGATATGGTGACGTCCCCGGGAGGGACGACCATCGAGGGCTGCAAGGTGCTGGAGCAGCAGGGATTCCGGGGCGCGATGATGGATGCGATCCATGCGGCCTGCGAGAAGTCGAGAAAGCTGTAAGAGGGGACCGGCACTTCACGCGCAGCCTGGTCCCGGGAATGCGATGAACAAGATTAAGGGAAAGGAGGGAATGTGATGAAACAGAAGAATCAGGGCAAGAGTATCCTGCTCCTGGTCGGCATGATGCTGGCGACGTTTTTCCTGGTATTTCACAATTACTCCTTCCGCGACGTGATTGATACGCTGGCTTCGGCCAACCACTGGTGGAGCCTGCTGGCGGCCGCGATGATCTTCGTGCATCTCTTCGGCGGAGGCCTCTCCCTGAAGGTCCTGCTCAAATCCCTGCACCGGCGTATCTCGGTGCTGCAGGGCGCGAAGTTCATGGCCATCGAGTTTTATTTCTCCGGGATTACGCCTTCGGCTTCCGGCGGCGAGCCCATGCAGATCTACTATATGGCCAAGGACGGGATCGAGCCGTCCCGCGGGACCTCCGCGAAGATCCTGATCACGGTGTTCTATAAGGCCGTGCTGCTGACTCTGGGACTGATCGTCATGATCTTTGACGTGCCGACGGCCCTGAAGACGAATCTGTTAAATGTCTGGATCTGGATGGTCTTCCTGATCGGATTCGTGGTCAACCTGGTCGTGATTGTGGTGCTCCTGCTCGCGATGTTCCACCAGACGCTTCTTCGTCGCATCAGCAATGTGATCATCCGCTTCATCAAGCGCAGGACGCGCATCCGGCTGAGTGAGGAGACGCTCGACAAATACGAGAATTTCCTGGTGGATATGCGCAAGAGCGCAGTGCACTTCAGCCATCACAAGAAGGAGAGCGCGCTGGCCGCGGGCATCACGCTGCTGCAGAGGCTGGGCCTGTTCTCGATCCCGTTTTTCGTCTACCTGGCGCTCGGCCAGGGCGGGGCCAATTATATGACCTTCCTGGGCATCCAGGTGGTGGTTGCGATCGCTGCGGATTCTCTGCCGCTTCCGGGCGGCGTGGGCGCGTCGGAGATGATCCTGCTGGCGCTCTATGCGCCGATCTACAGCGAGGAGATGCTGGCCACGGCCATGCTGCTGTCCCGTTTCGTCTCGTATTATCTGTATCTGCTGATTGCCGCGGTGATCACGATCGCGAATCAGGCCGTGGTGGCGAAGCGCGGCAAGCTGCCGCCGCCCGTGATTGTGACGGCTGCCCCGGTGCAGGCGCAGGAGGACGATGAGCTCTTCGGGCCTGCGGAGGGCGAGGATGCAGAGGAGGAAGCAGAGGAGCCCTCGGAAGAGGAGGACGATGAGTTCTCTGAGGAAATGACCGCGGAGGAACTGCTGGACGAGCTGCCGGACGAGGAAGCGCTTGACGACGGCCTCCCGGAGGACTTCGGGGAGGCAGAAGAAGAGGTGTTCGGGGAGATCTTTGATTCCGGGGAGGACGATGCTTCGGAGGCGGCGGAGGACGCCGCGGAGGATGAGACCGACCGGCCGATCCTGCGGATGCCGGAGAAGACGCCCGAGACCGAACATGAGTGGAAGATCACCCGGTCGGAGAAGGCAGAGGCAGAAGCCGAAGCGGTGGAAGAGCAGACCAGGGATTTCCTGGCGACACTGCTGCGGCAGAAAAATGAGATCCGCCCGCATGACGATAAAAGGAGCTGATGCTGCGATCGCAGATGACCGCGGCACCGGCTCCTTTCCTGATTGGCGGAACTTATGAAGAATACAAAAAAGACCGTCCTGCACACCATTCAGGACGGTCTTATCTATCTCTTATAATCTCAGATCTGACTTAAGCCATCTTGCCGACAGCCTTCGCGAGACGGGAGACCTTGCGGGAAGCGGTGTTCTTATGATAGACACCCTTCGTGCTGGCCTTGTCGATCTCTGCGGTCGCAGCGAGCAGAGCAGCTTCTGCAGCAGTCTTGTCACCGGCAGCCACGGCGGCATCGACCTTCTTGACAGCAGTCTTCACTCTGGACTTGATCGCTTTGTTTCTCTCATTTCTCGTCTGAGCAGTTAAAATTCTCTTCTTAGCGCTTTTAATGTTAGCCATTTCCGACACCTCCTTCTTCCAAAATCGTTTGAAATCTGAAATAGAAACGGACACGGGCGTTCTAAACAAACATCACTAAACATAATATTCCAACGGGGACTCAGTGTCAATAGATTTTTTGCCTTTTTTGGGGATATTTCTCTCGATAAATCGGCTTCTATATGATATACTTTGTGGGACGCAAGGAAAGGAAGCGTCCCACAAACCTGCCCTGTGGGCAGGCCGATTTTCCTACGGAAAACCTGGTCATAATCATGTGAAACGCCTGATGCGTTTCACACGATATACTGTTTTACTGGAATTTCATGAGGATTCCACGGAGGTTCCGGGCGGCTCTGCCCGGAGACTTAGACGAAGAGAACGGGAGACGTTATGGGACAGATTCCTCAGGATCATATTCGTAATTTCTGCATCATTGCACACATTGACCACGGCAAGTCGACACTGGCGGACCGGATTCTGGAGAAGACCGGCACGCTGACGGCCAGGGAGATGCAGGAGCAGGTGCTTGACAATATGGAGCTGGAGCGGGAGCGCGGCATTACGATCAAGGCGCAGACCGTCCGTATCATTTACCGGGCAAAGAACGGGGAGGAGTATATCTTCAACCTGATCGACACACCCGGACATGTGGATTTTAACTATGAGGTGTCGCGGAGCCTGGCGGCCTGCGAGGGCGCGATCCTGGTGGTGGACGCGGCGCAGGGCATCGAGGCGCAGACACTGGGCAATGTCTATCTCGCGCTGGACGCGAACCTGGAGATCATGCCGGTGATCAACAAGATCGACCTGCCGAGCGCGGAGCCGGAGCGGGTGAGAAATGAGATCGAGGACATCATCGGGCTGGAGGCGCATGACGCGCCGCTGATCTCCGCGAAGAACGGCATCAATATCGAGGAAGTGCTGGAGCAGATCGTGGAGAAGATCCCGGCCCCGCAGGGCGATCCGGAGGGACCGCTCAAGGCCCTGATCTTTGACTCGGTCTATGATCCGTATAAGGGCGTGATTGTCTTCTGCCGGATCGTGGACGGTTCGGTGCGCAAGGGGACGAAGGTGCGCTTCATGGCCACCGGCGCGCAGGAGGAGATCGTCGAGGTCGGATTCTTCGGCGCGGGCCAGTTCATCCCCTGCGAGGAGCTCTCGGCGGGCATGGTCGGCTATCTGACGGCTTCGCTGAAGGACGTGCGCGACACGCGCGTGGGCGATACGGTGACCGAGGCGGACCGGCCCTGCGCGGAGGCGCTGCCGGGCTATAAGAAGGTGCTGCCCATGGTCTACTGCGGGATGTACCCGGCGGACGGCGCGAAGTACCCGGATCTGCGGGACGCGCTGGAGAAGCTCCAGTTAAATGACGCTTCGCTTCAGTACGAGCCGGAGACGTCGGTGGCGCTGGGATTCGGCTTCCGCTGCGGTTTCCTGGGTCTCCTGCACCTGGAGATTATCCAGGAGAGGCTGGAGCGCGAGTACAACCTGGACCTGGTGACGACGGCCCCCAGTGTTATTTACAAGATCTATAAGACGAACGGAGAGGTGCTGGAGATCACGAACCCGACAAATATGCCGGATCCGTCGGAAATCGAGCACATGGAGGAGCCGTTTGTGAGCGCGGAGATCATGGTGACGACGGAGTTCGTCGGCGCGATCATGAAGCTCTGCCAGGAGAGGCGCGGCGTCTATCTGGGCATGGAATACCTGGAGGAGACGAGGGCGCTCTTAAAGTACGAGCTGCCGCTCAATGAGATCATTTACGATTTCTTTGACGCGCTCAAGTCCAGGTCGAGGGGCTATGCCTCCTTCGACTATGATTTCAAGGGATATGTGAAGAGCAGTCTCGTCAAGCTGGACATCCTGATCAACCGGGAGGAAGTGGACGCGCTCTCCTTCATCGTCCATGCGGACGGTGCCTACGAGCGGGCGCGCAAGATGTGCGAGAAGCTCAAGGAGGAGATCCCGAGACAGCTGTTTGAGGTGCCGATCCAGGCTGCGATCGGAAGCAAGATCATCGCCAGAGAGACCGTGAAGGCCTACCGCAAGGACGTGCTGGCCAAATGCTACGGCGGCGATATCACGCGGAAGAAGAAGCTGCTGGAGACGCAGAAGGAAGGAAAGAAGAGAATGCACCAGGTAGGCAATGTGGAGATTCCGCAGAAGGCCTTCATGAGCGTGCTGAAACTGGACATAGAATAGAGAATCAATGACACGGGAGGTGCCTATGGCTTGCGGAAGATCAGAACTCGAGCTTTATGTGCATCTCCCGTTTTGTGTGCGCAAATGCAGGTACTGTGATTTCCTCTCGGGGCCGCAGTATGCGAAGGGGCCTTACCTGGAGGCGCTTGAGAGGGAGATCGCCTCTTACGGGCCGGCAGCGGAGGACTTCCGGGTGCGGAGCATCTTCTTCGGCGGGGGGACGCCCAGCCTCCTGACGCCGCAGGAGTGGGAGGAGCTCGCGGGTGTGATCCGGGCGCATTATATGATCGACGCGGGTGCGGAGATCACGGCGGAGGCCAATCCCGGGACGCTGGACCGGGAGAAGCTTCGGTGCCTGAAGGAGCTTGGCGTCAACCGCCTGAGCCTGGGGCTTCAGTCGGTGCGTGATGAGGAGCTCCGGCTTCTGGGGCGGATTCACAGTTATGATGATTTCCTTAGGACCTGGGAGGCGGTCGGGGAGGCCGGGTTTACGAACCGGAATGTGGACCTGATGCAGGCCCTGCCGGGCCAGAACCTCGCAGAGTGCTTAGAGAGCGTGCGGACGGTCGCTGAGCTGGGGCCGGAGCACATCTCCGCCTACAGCCTGATCATCGAAGAGGGGACGCCATTTTATGAGCTCTATGCCGGCGGGGAGGGGCTGCCCTCCGAGGATACCGAGCGCGAGATGGTGCATGAGACCGCGGCGCTTCTGGCCTCGTACGGCTATGAGCATTACGAGATCTCGAACTACGCAAGACCCGGGCGGGAGTGCAGGCACAACCTCGGCTACTGGACGGGAGTGCCTTACCTGGGCTTCGGGATGGGCGCGGCCTCGCTCTTCGGCGGGGAGCGCCGGAGCAACTGCCGGGATTATGAGAGGTATGTGCGGCTCGCGGGAAGCCGGGAGGCGTGCGAGGACGTGACGGAGTGGGACCGGAAGAGCCAGATGGAGGAAATGATGTTCCTGGGGCTGCGCCTGGTGCGCGGCGTGTCGGAGGAGACATTTGCCGGACGGTTCGGGGTCACGATGCAGGAGGTCTACGGGCCGGTGATCGAGCGGTTTGCCGGGCTGGGGCTTCTTGAGACGCGCGAGGGGCGGCTGCGGCTGACGGAGCGCGGGATGGATGTGAGCAATGCCGTGATGGCTGAATTTTTGCTGGAGGAGACCGATGGCTAAGATGAAGAAGAAACCGGTGAAGAAGCCGGTGCGCAGGATCTGGGAAGGATTCCTGCTGTGCCGGAAGGCGGTGGGCACCGAGGAGCTCGCGGAGGCGCTTGCGCAGGCGGGGATCGTCTGCGAGTGCTGGCATGAGATGCAGGTGATGGAGATTCCGGTCGCGGAGGGGACGAGCCTGGACGTGGAGAGATCGGAGATCGCCTGGGAGGGCGAGGACGCGATCTATCTGGAGAATCATGACGTGGCCTGTGTGTTCGAGCTTACGGTGCCGGAGGACGGGCTTGCGGCGGCAGGGAAGGCATTTGCCGCGCTGGCGGCCGGGGGCCGCGGCGTGGTCTGCGAGGACACGGAGGACTTCCAGCCGGTGCTCGCGGGCAGTTTCTGAGAAAGAGGGGGCGAGAGTATGGACAGAATTCTGATCCGGGGAGGCTATGTGCTGGATCCGGCAAATGGCCGAGAAGGGCGGATGGACGTCCTGACGGAGGACGGGCGGATCGCCCGGGTGGCGGAAGGGATCGAGGCGGACGGAGCCGAGATCTATGACGCGGAGGGCCTGCTGGTGATGCCCGGCCTGGTGGATATGCACGTGCATTTTCGCGAGCCGGGGTTCGAGTACAAGGAGACGATCGCCACGGGGACGGCGGCGGCCGCGCGGGGCGGTGTGACGACGGTCTGCCCGATGGCCAACACGAAGCCGGTGATCGATTCGCCGGAGATGGCGAGGCGGCTGAAGGCGATCATCGACCGGGACGCGCTCGTGCACGTGATGATGATCGGAACGGTGACGAAGGGGCTTGCCGGCAAGGAGGTCTGCGACCTGCGGGCGATGGCGAAGGAAGGCGTGCGGCTCGTGAGCGAGGACGGCAAGTCCGTCATGGATTCGGGCGTGTACGCACAGGCCATGGAGATCTGCCGCGAGGAGGACATCCTTGTGCTTGCGCACTGCGAGGACATCAACCTGGTGCGGGGCGGCGTGATGCATGAAGGCAAGCGCTCGAAGGAGCTGGGCCTCCCGGGGATCACCTCGGAGGTGGAGGATATCATCACGGCCAGGGACATCTTCCTGGCGAGGCAGACCGGGGCGAGGCTGCACCTGTGCCACTGTTCGACCGCGTTTTCGGTGGAGATGGTACGGCAGGCGAAGGCAGCGGGGCTTCCGGTGTCCGCGGAGGTCTGCCCGCATCATTTCACGCTGTGCGATGAGGACATCCCCGGGGATGACGCGAATTATAAGATGAATCCGCCGCTGCGGAGCCGGGAGGACCTGGAGGCGCTCAGACGCGGGCTCTCCGAGGGTGTGATGGAGGTGATCTCCACGGATCACGCGCCGCACGCGGATGATGAGAAGACCGGGTCGATGCGCGGGGCGGCCTTCGGGATCGTCGGGCTTGAGACTTCATTTGCCCTCGCGTGGAGCGAGCTGGTGCTTACGGGGCTCCTGACGCCGATGCAGCTCGTGGAGCGCATGAGCATGTCGCCCGCGCGGATCCTGAAGATCCCGGCGGGGACGCTGAGCGAGGGCGCGGCGGCCGACATCACGATCGCGGACCCGAACAAGCGGTATGTGATCGATAAAGAGACATTTGTATCCAAGGGGAAGAACACGCCGTTTGACGGCAGGGAAGTGACCGGAGAGATCGCGGCCACGCTGGTGGACGGAGCGTTCGTCTACCGGCGGGAGTGCGGCATCGTAAGAGGAGGTTCGGAGAGATGATTGAGAAGCTGATCCGCAATATCGAGGCGACCGAGGCGCATCTGTGCGTCGGGCTGGATCCGATGCTTGGCTTTGTGCCGGCACACATCCAGAAGAAGGCATACGAGGAGTACGGGGAGACCCTGGAGGGTGCCGCGGAGGCGGTCTGGCAGTTTAACAAGGCGATCCTGGACGCGGTGTGGGACGTGATCCCCGCGGTGAAGCCTCAGATCGCGATGTATGAACAGTTCGGGCTTCCGGGGCTTGCGGCTTACCAGAAGACCATCGATTACGCGCAGGCGAAGGGGCTGGTGGTCATCGGAGACATCAAGCGAGGCGATATCGGCTCGACTTCGGCGGCGTACGCGGTGGGCCATCTGGGACGGGTCCAGGTGGGATCGAAGCGGCTGCAGGCGTTTCATGAGGATTTTGTTACGGTAAATCCCTATATGGGAAGCGACAGTGTGAAGCCGTTCCTGGACGTCTGCAAGGAGGAGAGGAAGGGGATCTTCATCCTGACGAAGACCTCTAACGTCTCGAGCGGCGAGTTCCAGGACCGGGGCATCGACGGGCGCCCGCTCTATGAGTGGGTGGGCCGGAAGGTCGCGTTCTGGGGCGAGGAAGTGATGAGCTCTTCCTACAGCTATGTCGGCGCGGTGGTCGGCGCAACGTACCCGGAGCAGGGAAAACGGCTGCGCGCGATCATGCCGAAGGCTTATATCCTGGTGCCGGGCTACGGCGCGCAGGGAGCGAAAGGCGAGGACCTGGTGCATTTCTTCAACGAGGACGGACTGGGCGCGATCGTCAATTCTTCGCGGGGCATCATCGCGGCCTACCGGCAGAAGGGCTATGAGGCGTACGGGCCGGAGAATTTCGCGGACGCGTCCCGCGCGGCGGTCCTTGCGATGAAGGAAGACATTCTGAACGCGCTTGCGCGCAGATAAACCGTGTGAAATAAAGCGGGTGTGAGGAAGAGCATGAGAAAAACACGTGTATGGATTACGGCTCAGACAGAGCTCTGCGAGGGGATCTGCAGCCTCTGGATCAAGGATGCGGAGATGGCCCGGGAGGCGAAGCCCGGACAGTTCCTGTCGCTCTACTGCGAGGATGGATCGCGGCTGCTGCCGCGGCCGGTGAGCATCTGCGAGATCCGGCCCGAGGAAGGGCTTCTGCGGATGGTCTACCGCGTGGCCGGGGCGGGAACCGAGGAGTTCTCGCATCTGTCCGCGGGGGATGGCCTGGAGGTGCTGGGAACACTCGGAAACGGCTATGAGCTCCGGGAGGGAAGCGCACTGCTCCTCGGCGGGGGTATCGGCATCCCTCCGATGCTGGCGCTCGCGAAGGCGCTCTGTGAGAAGAACGGGAAGGAACAGGTGACGGCGGTGCTCGGCTACCGGGACGCGAATACATTTCTCGCCGAGGCATTTGCGCCCTACGCGCAGGTGGTGATCGCGACGGAGGACGGAAGCGTCGGCGTGCGGGGAAATGTGCTTGACGCGGTGCGGGAGAAGGGGATCTGCGCGGAGCAGATCTACGCCTGCGGGCCGAAGCCGATGCTTCGCGGGGTGAAGGCCTACGCGAGGGAAGCTGGGCTTCCGGCGCAGATCTCGCTCGAGGAGCGGATGGCCTGCGGCATCGGCGCGTGTCTCGCGTGCGTGTGTGAGAGCACGAAGCCCGGAGAGCACACGCATGTGAATAACGTGCGCATCTGCAAGGACGGACCGGTGTTTGACGCGGAGGAGGTGGAGCTGTGAACCTGAAGGTGAAGATTGCGGGAGTGGAGCTGAAAAACCCGGTGATGACAGCTTCGGGGACCTTCGGCTCCGGGCAGGAGTACGTGGAGCTTACGGATCTGAACCGGCTCGGCGCGGTGGTGACCAAGGGCGTGGCATCGAAGCCGTGGCCCGGCAATCCGACGCCTCGCATCGCAGAGACCTACGGGGGGATGCTGAATGCGATCGGTCTCCAGAATCCGGGGATTGATGTATTTGTAAAGCGGGATATCCCGTTTTTGAAGCAGTTCGATACGAAGATCATCGTGAATGTCTGCGGGCATACGACGGAGGAGTATCTGGAGGTTGTCGAGCGGCTGGCCGCGGAGGACGTGGACCTGCTGGAGATCAATATCTCGTGCCCGAACGTGAAGGAGGGCGGCATCGCTTTCGGACAGGATCCGAAGGCGGTGGAGGCGATCACCCGGGCGGTCAAGGACGTGGCCGGGCAGCCGGTGATCATGAAGCTGAGCCCGAATGTGACGGATATCACGGAGATGGCGAGAGCGGCGGAGGCCGGCGGCGCGGACGCGCTCTCGATGATCAATACGCTGACGGGCATGAAGATCGACGTGCACCGGAGGGCATTTGCCCTGGCCAATAAAACGGGCGGGCTGTCCGGCCCGGCGATCAAGCCGGTGGCGGTCCGGATGGTCTGGCAGTGCGCGCAGGCGGTGAGCATACCGATCATCGGCATGGGCGGCATCCGCACCTGGGAGGACGCGGCGGAGTTCCTGCTCGCGGGGGCGACCGCGGTGTCGGTGGGCACGGCGAATTTCTTCCGGCCGAATGCGGCAGCGGAGATCGCGGAGGGGCTCGCCGGGTATCTGGAGGAGGTCGGCGCGGAGAGTATTTACGACATCATCGGAACGGTCAGATAAGGAGAAGTGGTTATGGAAAGATATAAAGAAGAGTTTATTTCCTTCATGGTGGAGTGCGGCGTGCTCAGATTCGGGGATTTTGTCACGAAAAGTGGGAGAAAGACTCCTTTCTTCGTGAATACCGGATTCTACCGGACCGGGTCGCAGCTGAGACGGCTCGGCGAGTACTATGCGAGAGCGATCGAGCACGCCTTCGGCACGGATTTTGACGTGCTCTTCGGGCCGGCCTACAAGGGGATCCCCCTGTCGGTGGCGGCTTCGATGGCGCTGAGCGAGCATTTCGGCGCGGACGTGAGGTATTGCTCGAACCGCAAGGAGGTCAAGGACCACGGGGATAAAGGGATCCTGCTCGGCAGCCCCCTTGCGAACGGGGACCGTGTGGTGATCATCGAGGACGTAACCACAGCCGGGACCTCGATCGCAGAAACGATGCCGATCCTGAAGGCGCAGGCGGATGTCGTCCCGGTGGGCCTGGTGGTGAGCGTGGACCGGATGGAGCGCGGCAGCGGAAGCAAGAGCGCGCTGCAGGAGATCCGCGAAACCTACGGGCTGCAGACGACCGCGATCGTCACTATGGCAGAGGTGGTGGAGTACCTGTACGGCCGGGAGATCGGCGGAAAAGTGCTGATCGACGACGCGATGAAGAAAGCTATCGACGATTATTACGTGCTTTACGGAGTCTGACAGCGGAGGTGTCTGACAAGGGAAGATCGTTGAGAGACGATTGGCCGGGGCTGCGCTGAAATGACAGTGTATGCCTCTGTGCATTGAGAAATGGGCTGTTTCTTTGGCCAAATAGTCGTTCTTTACAAGTGAGTGGAAAGTAGATATGATGACAGTTACATGGAATCGTGTCTGCTTTTCTTCGTGTCTGCAGGAGCTCCGGGGAGGGGCTCCTTGATCTTCCCTGGTAAATGAATGAATATTGCCCTGGTGGCTGACGGATCGGCGCGTTCGGGCCTGCCGGTCTGGCTGATGACGGCCGCGGCGGTCGTCGCTTTCGGGAAGGGGACTTGCTTTGTCTGGCGCCCGCGGGGAACGGTCCTGCCGGAGGGGAGGGAGTCTCTGCTGCGGGAGGCGGAGGAGGGCGACGGGAGAGGCTCCGGAGGGCTGCTTGCAAGGCTCAGCTTCGGGCCGGTCGGGCGCAGGGAGCTGGAGACCTACGGGGACCTGTACGGGGGCGGGCGGCTGCTGTGCCTGAAGCAGGAGCCGCTGGGCGAGACGGCCGGAGAGTATGCCCTGCAGGAGGAGACGAAGAGGCTCTGCGAATCGGCGGAGGCTTCGTATGACTACTGCCTGACGGATCTGGGAAATAAGGGAGGCGCTGCCTGGCAGGAGGCGGTCGGGGGCGCGGACCTGGTTGTGGCCTGCGCGCCGGCGGATGAGGGTGAATTTGCGCTGTTTTATGAGAGATACCGGACGCTGTCGGAGAAGATGCTCTATCTGTTCCTGTGTGCGGATCCGCAGAGTGAGCGGGCGGCGAGGAGGATCGCGGGTGAGTATGAGATCGCGGAGGAATGTTTCCTGCTGATGCCGCTGCGGCGGGGACGGCCGTACGCGGGTGGGAGAGAAGCGGTGCGGGAGTGCCTGAAGGCGTGCCGGGAGGAGCGGGAGCTGCCGGAGGCGGAGGCCGGGTGGCGGGAGGATATCTCGAGGCTGTGGAGGGCGCTGGCGCGAAGACTGACGGAGGCGGAGGGGTGAGAGGGGCGTCTCACGAAAATGTTTCGGGACACGCCTTTCGGCTCGGGTACCTCGATGCGACGCGGTGAGGCGAAAGGTGTTTTCAGGACGCGCCTCTCGGCTCGGGTGCCTCGATGCAGCGGTGCGTAAGCGGCTTTGGGACGCAGCTTATATGAATCCAAGGTCTGATGTACTGCAATGCAGTGCATCAGACCTTCTATTGTGTATCGGCTGCGTTCCGCACCCGCTAAGCACCGGCACTCTGCAACGGTCCTGAAAACATCGCCTCACCGCTTACGGGTCGCAGAGGGAAGGTGTTGGAAGGCGGGCCGTTGAGTGATGGAGGAATGGCTGGGAAAAAGCGGCACGTAAGCGGCCGAGCGACGCAGCGGGAAATATATTGAGAAGTCCGGC
>JAFPYK010000101.1 GCA_017412265.1 Lachnospiraceae bacterium | reverse complement strand
CTCGTTCACGACCTCAAATCATCAGGCAATGTTTTTTCGAGCGGTTCGGCTCTGCCGTGCGAGAAAAAATACCTCCTCAACTGACATTGCCGCTGCTCAGTCCGCCTTCATTTGCCTCGAGGGGCAGCCATTCATCGATGGCTTTGCCGATGTGGCGGTCCCAGAAGGGCCATTCGTGGGCGTAGCCGGCTTCTTCGATGTAGGTGACGTCGGCGCCGGCGGCGGCCAGGAGGTCGCGGTAGCGGCGGTTGGAGGGCAGAAGGCTGTCGTCCAGGCCGCAGGCGAGGTAGATCTTCGGGATGGTGAGGGAGGGATCGGCCGCGATGCGGTCTTTGAGCATGCGCAGGCAGACTTCCGGGTTTTTGTCGGAGAGGCGTGCGGTACTCATTTTCCCGAAGATGCCGTTCTCATCAGCGATCTGGGCGCAGTTTTCGTCCATGATGTGGAGGGCGCCGGAGAGGCAGATGATGCGGCTGAAGGTCTCGGCGTAGCGCAGGCCGTTTCGAAGGGCGCCGAAGCCTCCCATCGAGAGGCCGCCGATGAAGGTGTCTTCGCGGTGGTCGGAGAGGGGGAACATCGCGCGGGTGATCTGGACCAGCTCTTCGCCGATGAAGCGGCCGTAGTCGTTGTTCGGGGCGAGGCTGTTGACGTAGAAGGCGTTGTCGCCGGAGGGCATGACGACCGCGAGATCGTGCTTCTCGGCGTAGCGCTGGATGTTGGTGAAGGAGACCCAGTCGGTGTAGTTGCCGAGCAGGCCGTGGAGCAGGTAGAGGGTCTTGAACTTCCTGCCGCAGTTGGGGTAGGTGCGGTTGACCTTGTCCAGGCGGTCGGAGGGAAGGATGACGTGGACCGCTACGGTCCGGAAGAGTTCGTTGGATACGTAGTTTAATTGCAGCAGGGCCATGGGATGCTCCTTTCTGTGTGGTTATCTGGAAATGTATTCTTCCAGGTAGGCGATGATGTCGGGAGTTTTGGGAGGGCAGCCGGCACAGTGGGTGTCGAAGCCGCGGGTGCAGTTGCCGATGCCGGGACAGGTGCCGGTCTGGCCGCGGTAGCCCTGGCCGATCTTGACGGGGGTTTTCTTAAGCCACCCGAGGAGGCCGCGGTCGTCTAAGCGGGCGCAGGCCTGGATGAGGTTTGCGTAGCAGGCGGAGCAGGCGTCTTTGTCGTCGACGTAGCGGGCCAGCTGGGCCACGCGGCGCGAGGAGGCGGGCTTCGCCCGGGAGGTGTCTTTGTTCAGCTCGGTGACCACGGCGTGTGCCAGGTCGGTGGAGCCGACGCCGATGTCTTCCGCGATGCGGATGTAGGGGATCTCGTCGGGCTCGTAGCCCATGGTCTGGCAGATGTAGCTGTCGATGAGGACCGGGTCGAGGCCGCAGAAAATGCGGTTCATGCGGACGGGGTTGCCGCCTTCTTCGAAGTCGAGGTCGCCGCACATGCCGTCGCCGAGGATGAAGCCGGGGCGGACGATCTTGTTGAGGTAGGCGATCGGTTTATGAAGACCGAGAGAGTGGAAATGGCGTTTCTCGCGGTCGGAGAGGGTGCCTTTTAAGTTCTTCAGGGCGCCGGTGACGATGGTCTGGCAGTGGCCCTTCAGGACGGGCATGTTGATCAGGAAATCGAGGTTAAGGGCGGTCTTTGAGATCTCCATCGTGAGGCCGCCGTAGCTGCGGTGCTCGTAGGCGTCCGACTTGGTGTCGAAGAGGGGCACGTTGTACTGGCGGGAGAGGCGGTCGTAGCCCACGACCTTGAACGCGCGGGTGGTGGAGTCGCCGACCCAGGAGCCTTCGATGATCATGATGTTTTTGTGGCCGTGCTCCTGCAGGTACTGGATGCAGCCTTCGAGGATCTCGGCGTGTGTGGTCGCACCGGTGTCGGGGTGCTTCGCAACGACGAGGTTGGGCTTTAAGCCGATGCTTGCGCCTGCGGGAATCATGTCTGCGAGGTGCGCGGCTTCGCAGATCTTTTTCGTCATTTCGAGCGGCTTGTCGCCGTAGATGATCATGAGTTCGTTGCGTTCCATGTGGGATCTCCTTTGCTGTCCGGTCGGGTTGTCCGTTGTTTTCTGTTTCCAGTTTACCTTGTGTGCAAGGGTTGTGCAAGGGATTCGGGGGAATTCGGAGGGTAGAAAAAAGTCTTCTGTACAGAATCAAAAGATCATGATATAATACACGTTATCTATGGACCAGAAGCCACGCTGCGGGCGGGAGACTGCCGGGAGCGACGGAGATTTTCGGATTGGAGAGCAGTATGTCGGATTATAATGTTCAGGTCTATTTCGGCGAGGGCCGGGGCAAGACCAACGCTGCGATCGGACAGTGCATTCGCGCGATCAGTCAGGATCAGCAGGTGATTATTATCCAGTTTCTGAAGGGCCGAGATACGGATGCCCTGCGTTGTCTGGAGCAGTTTGAGGATAATGCAAGACTGTTTTGTTTTGAGAAGTTCGAGAGATTCTATAAGGATCTGAGCGAGGAAGAGCAGAAGGATGAGAGAGGCCATCTGCGCAACGGAATCAGCTATGCGAAGAAGGTGGCGGAGATCGGTGAATGTGATCTGCTGGTGCTGGATGAGGTGCTGGGTATGGTGGACCTGGGGATTATCACCCGGGAAGACCTGGAGCAGATCATCGCGACCTGCCGCGGCAACTGCAGCCTGGTGATGACGGGCATGAAGTGCCCGGAGGAGATCCTGCCGCTTGCGGATATCGCGACCAGGTTCTGCGCGGTGGAGGTTTAAGCGTATGCGCGGAGGGAAGAGTTCTTCCTGACATAGAGAACAGCCATGCCGGCCGGCATGGCTGTTTTGTTGTGCGGAAATGAATTTTGGTCAGGAAGGAGCGTGTCAGGCCTTCGGCGCAGGGGCTGGCTTGTCGGGATCCTGGATCAGCTTCTTCAGATCGTCGAAGAAGGCCGGATAGGAGACTTCGACGCATTCCGCGCCGGCGATCTCGGAGTCGCCGGAGGCGGCCAGCGCCGCGACTGCACAGGCCATGGCCACGCGGTGGTCGCCGCGGGAGTCCAGGGCTGTGCCCTTTAAGGGGCGTCCGCCGTGGATGACCATACCGTCTTCGGTCGCCTCGATGTCCGCGCCGAGCCGCTTCAGGTTCTCGACCATGGCGTCGATGCGGTTGGTCTCCTTGACCTTGAGCTCCGACGCGTCCTTGATGACCGTGGTGCCGGAGGCGAAGCAGGCCAGGACCGCGAGGATCGGAAGCTCATCGATCAGGGTGGGGATGAGGTCTCCTCCGATCTCGACGCCGGTGAGGGAGCTGCTCTTGACGATGAGGTCCGCGGCGGGCTCTCCGGCGGAGGTGCGTTCATTCTCCCTCGTGATCTTCGCGCCCATCTGCTCGCAGACCTTCAGGAAGCCGGAACGGGTCGGGTTGACGCCGACGTTCTTCAGGCAGAGCTCGCTGCCGCGGATGATCAGGCCGGCTGCGGCGAAGCAGGCCGCGGAGGAGATATCTCCGGGGACCGTGACTTCGCGTCCCTGCAGGTGATATTCGGGCCGGAGCGTGACGGTGCTTCCGTTGGTCTGGACGGGCTGGCCGAAGCTTCGCAGCATCAGTTCGGTGTGATTGCGGGACGGACCGGGCTCGGTGACCGTGGTCTCGCCGTCGGCATAGAGGCCGGCCAGAAGGATGGAAGACTTCACCTGCGCGGAGGCAACCGGGGATTCGTAGTGCAGGCCGATGAGCGGGTTGCCGTGGATGATGACGGGCGCGCATCCGCCTCTGCCGATGGCCTGGACCGATCCGCCCATCAGGGAGAGCGGCTCGATGATTCGGTTCATCGGGCGGCGCCTCAGGGACTCGTCGCCGTCAATGCGGGAGGTAAAGCGCTGCGGGGCCAGAAGGCCGGTCAGGAGGCGCAGGGTCGTGCCGGAATTGCCGGCCTGAAGGGTGCGGGAGGGCTCGCGGAGGCCGCGCATGCCGCGGCCGCGGATCACGACCTTCTCGTCCTTGCCGACCTCGCCGCGGCCGACGATCTCGATGCCCATCTTCTGGAAGCAGTCGATGGTCGCCAGGCAGTCCGCACTCAGCAGGAAATGGCGGATCTCGGTCACACCGGAAGCGATGGATCCGAGAATTACCGCGCGGTGGGAGATGGACTTGTCGCCGGGAACCGAGACTTCCCCGGCCAGTTTTTTCGCATGGGATATTAACATAAAAGGAATCTCCTTTATCATTTCATAAGGCAGCACGTGCGCTGTTCTGATCAAATGATAACAAGAGAGGGGCTGTTTCGCAAGAAACAAGTTGAAATAAAACGGCATATTTGCTATGATGTTAGCATAGCGTCGTTCGGGGATTGGGACCGGACGATTGAACGTATATATATGACAGGAGGAAGCAGTATCATGCAGGTTTACAGCAAAGATCAGATTCGCAATATCGTGCTTATGGGTCACGGTGGCAGCGGAAAGACCACACTGGTGGAGTCCATGGCTTACGCAACCGGTATCACTCAGAGACAGGGCCGCGTAGAGGATGGCAATACCATCAGTGATTTCGATAAAGAGGAGCAGAAGCGTCTTTTCTCGATCGGCACCACGGTTGTTCCGATTGAGTATCAGGGTGTGAAGGTGAATGTCCTGGATACCCCCGGCTACTTCGATTTCGTCGGTGAAGTCGAGGAGGCCATGACGGTTGCAGACGCCGCGGTCATCGTGGTGGCTGGCAAGGCCGGCGTGGAAGTCGGTGCCCAGAAGGCATGGGGCATGTGCGCGGAGAAGAACCTTCCCCGCCTCATCTATATCGCTGATATGGATATCCCGGAAGCGGACTATGCCGCGAATGTGGAAGTTCTGAAGGAGCTCTTCGGCAACGGTATCGCACCGGTGATCGTCCCGATCCGCGAGGGCGGCAAGCTGGTCGGATTTGCCAATGTCATCACCCAGAAGGGTTATAAGTACACCGCGAAGGGTGCTTCTGCCGCGGCAGACATCCCCGGTGATGTCGCTTCTTACATCGAGGAGATCCGCGAGACCCTGACCGAGACTATCGCGGAGACCAGCGAGGAGCTGATGGAGAAGTATTTCGAAGAGGGCGAGCTGTCCGAAGAGGATATGCTGGAAGGTCTGAAGCTCGGCGTTGCTGCCGGCGATGTCGTTCCGGTGATCTGCGGTTCCAGCGTCAACGCACAGGGTGCCTTAGAGGTCCTCAACATGGTTAAGGATCTGGTTCCGGCTCCGTCCGTGGTGAAGCTGGGCGGGATCAACACCAAGACCGACGAGCCGTTCGAGGGCGACTTCGATGAGAGCAAGCCTGTGACCGCCAGAGTCTTCAAGACGATGGTTGATCCTTTCATCGGCCGTTTCTCCCTGATCCAGGTGTGCACCGGCATCCTGAAGTCCGACTCCGTGGTTTACAATGTCCAGAAGGAGACCGAGGAAAAGCTGTCCCGTCTGTATGTCCTTCGCGGCAAGGAGCAGATCGAGGTCAAGGAGCTGCGCGCAGGCGATATCGGCGCGATCGGCAAGCTGTCCGACACCGCGACCGGCGATACGCTGGCGACCAAGGCTGTTCCGGTGGCTTACGAGGTTCCTGCAGCTTCCGTGCCTTATACCTATCAGAGATATGTCACCAAGAACAAAGGTGACGCGGACAAGGTATCCCAGGCTCTTGCGAGACTGATGGATGAGGACCGCACCCTGAAGGCAGTCAATGATAAGGAGAACCGCCAGACGCTGATCTACGGTATCGGCGAGCAGCAGCTCGACGTCGTAGTCTCCAAGATGGCTTCCCGTTATAAAGTCGAAGTCGAGATCAAGAGACCGAAGGTCGCTTACCGCGAGACCCTTCGCAAGAAGGTTGAGATCCGCAAGAAGTATAAGAAGCAGTCCGGCGGCCACGGCCAGTACGGTGATGTCGCGATGGAGTTTGAGCCCTCCGGCGATAACGAGAAGGCTTACATCTTCGAAGAGAGAGTCTTCGGCGGCGCTGTCCCGAAGAACTACTTCCCTGCAGTTGAGAAGGGTATCGCGGACTCTGTGGAGAAGGGACCGCTTGCCGGTTATCCGGTTGTCGGCCTGAAGGCGACCCTGACCGATGGTTCTTATCATCCGGTTGACTCTTCCGAGATGGCATTCAAGACCGCTTCTTCCATGGCGTTCAAGGAAGGCTTCATGATGGGCAACCCGGTTCTGCTCGAGCCCATCGCTTCGATGAAGGTTGTTGTCCCGAACGCGTTCACCGGCGATATCATGGGTGACCTGAACAAGAGACGCGGCCGCGTGCTTGGCATGAACCCTGTCGCGGGCGGCAAGACCGAGATCGTTGCGGATATCCCTGTGGAGAGCACGTTCGGTTATTCGACCGACCTTCGTTCCATGACCGGCGGTATCGGTGAGTATTCCTATGAGTTTGCCCGCTATGAGCAGGCTCCGGCCGATGTCCAGCAGAAGGTCGTTGAGGAAGCGAAGAAGGCAGAAGAGGAAGAGGCATAATTGCTTTGATGTGAAGATGAGCCGCGCACGCGAAGCGTGTGCGGCTTTTCATTTTTAGGATGGTGGATGTATGAGTACATTTACAGTGCTGAAAACGGACGGGACGGCCAGGCTAGGGCAGATGGAGACGGTTCACGGCGTGATCCGCACACCGGTCTTCATGAATGTCGGTACGGCTGCGGCGATCAAGGGCGCGGTCTCGACGATGGATCTGAAGGAGATCGGCACGCAGGTGCAGCTCTCCAACACTTATCACCTGCACGTGCGTCCGGGCGATGAGCTGATCAAGAGGATGGGCGGCCTGCATAAGTTCATGAACTGGGACCGGCCGATCCTGACGGATTCGGGGGGCTTCCAGGTGTTTTCTCTGGCGGGCCTTCGCAAGATCCGCGAGGAGGGCGTGACCTTCCAGTCGCATGTGGACGGCCGGCGTATCTTCATGGGGCCGGAGGAGAGCATGCGGATCCAGTCGAATCTGGGATCGACGATCGCGATGGCATTTGACGAGTGCCCACCGGCGCTGGCGGAACGCGCGTATGTGCAGCCGTCGGTCGACCGGACGTACCGGTGGCTGGTGCGGTGCAAGGCGGAGATGGAGCGGCTAAATGCGCTTCCGGACACGGTCAACCCTCACCAGATGCTCTTCGGCATCAACCAGGGGGCGGTCTATCCGGATATCCGGATCGAACACGCGAAGCAGATCTCGGAGCTGGACCTGGACGGGTACGCGATCGGCGGGCTCGCGGTGGGCGAGACGCACGCGCAGATGTATGCGATGATTGAGGCGGTCGAGCCGTATCTGCCGAAGGAGAAGCCGCGGTACCTGATGGGTGTCGGGACGCCGGCGAATATTCTGGAGGCGGTCGAGAGGGGCGTGGATTTCTTCGACTGTGTGTATCCGTCGAGGAACGGGCGCCACGGGCATGCCTACACCAATCACGGGAAGATGAATCTGGCCAACGCGAAGTACGCGGAGGATGAGAGGCCGATCGACGGGACCTGTCAGTGCCCGGTCTGCCGGAACTACAGCCGCGCCTATATCCGGCACCTGCTGAAGGCCGGGGAGATGCTCGGCATGCGGCTTATGGTGACGCACAACCTGTATTTCTACAATCACCTGACGGAAGAGATCCGGGAGGCGATCGGCGAGGGGAGATTCGCGGCGTACAAGGCCGAGAAGCTCCGGATGATGGAGGAGGGGGAGTGATCTCCCTTCTTGCAAATTGCTATTGAAATGAGACCGGATATCCGTTAAAATATGCGATAGAGATTGTGCCGGGAAGCCGGCTATGAGGAGAGGAGCAGTATGATGACTCAGTTTACCATGTTCTTAACAAGTAACGCGCCGGGGATCAGCCCGCTGTTCACCATCGGCTATTTAGTATTTATCGTTGCGATCTTTTATTTCCTTGCGATTCGTCCGCAGAGGAAGCAGAAGAAGGAGCAGGACGCGATGCTCTCGACCCTGGAGGTCGGCGACAGCGTGCTGACCACCGCAGGTTTCTACGGTGTCGTCATCGATGTGATGGACGAGGTTGTGATCGTGGAGTTCGGCAACAACAAGAACTGCCGCATCCCGATGCAGAAGGCCGCCATCGTTCAGGTGGAGAAGGCGAACGGCAGCAACTGATGCGTCAGAAACAAACGGCCGCGGAGGAGACTCCGCGGCTTTTTTTGTGTGTAAGAGCGTGTAAAAGTGTACCAGATCATAGAAAGAAGGCCTGAAAGGACACCGGCAGGATGCGCGACAACTTGAAATATAGCGTGCTTTTCTTTGCCAAAACGGTTTTTTTCTTTTCTGCCAAAGGAACTCAGCAAAGCCGCTCACTCAGCCAAACAAACAGGGATTCGTGTTCTTCTGATTCAATCGTAAATGCCCCACCTTTTATCTGCCTTCATAAGCAGATCTCGGATCATATCGCTGTGTCGAGAAACAATATCCTCATCTTCCTTTGACAAAGCATTGCCTTCGGAATCGATATAAATCGCATGTTCCATGTCATTTTCATATAAAAGAACTCCGAAGTCGTATCCACCACTTATCTTCGGCCATATGATTAGAGCATCCGTGAAAACATTTTCTTCTGTGGTAGGACTCCCCACGGACATATTGCCGGTAAAAGTGGGATAGTCCGGATACTTAACCAGATAGTCGTATCCGCCGTCATCCGTATAAAGATAACGCGGTGCAGCAAAACTGCCGAAGTCACCTTTCTTCATGCCGACGGATAGCTTCCCATATATTATGTTTGACCATGCGAACCATATAATGTTGTACGCTGCAAATAAGATGACTACCGCGAGAATGATCTTCCATACGTTCTTTTTCATTAAAATCTTTCCTCTCCGCAAATCCTGATTTGCTGAGACGATTATATCCAATTCAAACGAATAATACAACGAGAAAACATCTGCTGACCCGGCAGACATCAGAGGCTTCTTTGTGCCGGGGGAGGATAGACTGCGGCGGGCGTGTGTATAAGCCGGTTGCGGGAAAGACCTCAAAATGGTATGATATAATAAGAGAAATATCAGGGCCGGAGGAGATATGGGAAGAAAAACGGCGGTTCTTCTGGGTCTGCTGGCGGTATGCCTGCTGGCGGGCCTTCTATTGAAGACGATTCTGGGTAAGGAAGCGAAAACGGAATATCGGGAAGAGATATTCGCGATGGACACCGTGATGAGCTTCTCGGCTTACGGGAAGCATGCGGAGAAGGCGGTCGGCGAGACGGTCCGGCGGATGCGCGAGCTGGAGGCACTGTACTCTACAGAGAAGGCCGGGAGCGACGTGGCCAGGCTGAATGCCGCGGGCAGCGCGGAGGTCTCTCCGGAGGTCCTTACGCTGGTCGACGTGTCGAAGGAGGTCTGGGAGGCGACCGGAGGCGCATTTGACTGCACGGTCTATCCGCTGATGAGGCTCTGGGGCTTCCCGGAGAAGGAGTACCGGGTGCCGGCGGAGGCGGAGATTGCGGAGGCGCTTGCGCTTGTGGACGCTTCGCGGATCCGCACCGAGGGGTCCACAGTCACGCTCGGGGAGGGCCAGGCAGTGGACTTCGGCGGGATCGGCAAGGGATTTGCCTCGGCGGAGGCGATGCGGGTCTTTCGCGAGTGCGGCGTGAAGTCCGGGCTGGTCTCTCTGGGAGGCAATGTGCAGGTGCTCGGGACGAAGCCGGACGGGTCAGACTGGAGGATCGGCATCCGCGATCCGAAGAGCGGGGGCTCGAAGCTTGTGCTCTCGGTGAAGGACTGCTGCGTGATCACCTCGGGCGGCTATGAGCGGTTCTTTGAGGCGGACGGTCGGACGTACATCCACATCCTGGATCCG